>NZ_JBTVVN010000012.1:0-93952 GCF_054819755.1 Clostridium sp. DL1XJH146 | reverse complement strand
CAAGTAATATAAATGTAACAGCAGAATTTGCAATAGATACATTTACATTAACTTATACTGTAGGGGATAATGGTACAATAACTGGAACTTTATCTCAATCAGTGGATTATAACACCGCTGGGACTACAGTAACAGCAGTTCCAAATACAGGTTATAAATTTGTGAAATGGAGTGATGGAGTTACAACTACTTCAAGAACTGATTCAAGTATAAAGGGTAATATAAATGTATCAGCAGAATTTGTAATTGATGATCCAGTAGAGATAGATAAATTAGTAGATATTTCAATAATATTAAAAGATAAAAACAATAAAGTTTTGGAAAATATAGAGTGTGAATTACACTCAACTCCTAAGAAAAGTGTTTCGAATAGTGAAGGATTATTAGTTTTTGAAGATGTAGAGATGGGACAACACACTTTATTTATTATGGGTAAAGATGGTGTTGCAATAAAAACAATTGCGATTGAAGTAGTTGAAAATTCTACACCAGGGGTAATCAAAAATAATGATGGAAGCTTAATTGTAAATCTAACTAATGACACATTAGATGTAGTTATAGATTTAGAATTACCAGATGAAACTGTTGGGGAACTAGTAAAAGATACTGAAACTGAAAGTACACCTTTACCTAAAACTGGATCATTTGGGGGAGATATATTGGGTTTATTAGGATTATTATTAATTGTAACAGGTTTGTTAATTAATAAAAGGTCTATACAGGATAGAATCAAAAACGAAAAATCCTGTTAACATTTTAAAATTAACAATCTCAAACATAAGGCTTTGCAAACTTTATTGAGTTGCAAATTTTAAAAATGTTTTTGTTTATAGCACATCAAAATGGAGTTCACTAAGTGAACTCCATTTATGGGTTTTTCCATAACTTATGCTGGTGTAGCTGGTGGTATAGCGGTGATTTAAGAAATTATTATTCATAATAATTAAAGTAAGATAATAATGGAAATCCCTTGATTTATAATAGCAATATTGATTCTTTAGCTAGTGTAGGATATTTAGAAGATTTTATGAGAAAAGTACAAAAGGCAAAAGAAACAAAAGGAACTTTATATATACGTATTTGCACCGTGTCCAACTGGATGGGGTTACGAAGCAAATCTTACAATTGATTTAGCAAAGCAAGCTGTTGATAGCGGATTATGGTATTTAGCTGAATACGAAAATGGTGAATTTACATTAAACAGAAACCCTAAAGAGTTTGCTTCTGTTGAAAATTACTTAAAGGCTCAAAGTAGATTTAAACATTTAAAGGAAGAAGATATAGAAGTTATTAAAGCTCACAGAGATAAAAAATGGGCTAGAATGAGGAAAAATTGGATTAGATAAAAAGTGGTGGCTATTAATATAATAGTTATAGATTGTTGATAAAGCCTTGTAGATTTGCAGGGCTCTATTTTTCTTTATTAGAATAATAATTATAAGAATAGTTAAAATTCGTGAATTTAATATAATTGAAACAAGAGTTTATTTGAGGTATAATTTACTTTATCGACTTAAAGAAAATGAGGAATGATAATTTGAAAATGATTGATAATTCAAAAACAAATGATAATTTTAAAATACCTGTAAATATCAGTATATATAAGGAACTTGAACGCCGTATTATTGATATGGAGTACAAACCTGGCGACGCCATAAGTGAAAAAAATTAGTTGAAGAATTTGGTGTAAGTAGAACGCCTATTAGAGAAGCTATATTAAAGTTAGCTCAAAAGGGATTGTTAGATTTTAAGCCACGAGTGGGTACCTTTGTAACTAAAGTAGATTTACAATCTTTAAAGCATGCTTATGAAGTGAAAAAAAACTTAGAAGGCTTAGCAGCTGAACTTGCTGCAGTAAGAGCTACTTCAGAACAAATAGCAGAGTTGTTTGAAATAATTGATCATTATGACCACTACAATATAGTGGATGACTATAAAGAATGTATTAAAGATGATCAAAGATTTCATAGGATTGTAGGAGAAGCCTCTGGTAATCCAATTCTAATAGAGACTCTAGAAGAGATGAATATTAAAACAGCCCGTTTCTTGCAATATATAAAATATATTATTGAAGATGTTAATTGGTTTAAATATTCTCTTGAAGAAATGGCTAATCAAATTCGAAATCATAATAAAGAAGAGGCTAGAAGATGTGCAGAAGAGCATACTAAAGAATTTTTAGAACAAATGTCCAGAAGATTTTTTGGATAGTAATAGCAATTTGTCAAAGTTTTATATGTTAAAATTCTACCAGCATACTTTTTTACAGTAAAATAACATTTAATTTACAGCTACAATAAATCATTGTAGAATAAATATATTAAGATGGGAGCTGATTAAATGGATAAAAACATAGTACAAAACAAAAAAGCAAATATTACAATTAATAAGGAGCGATTAATAAATAACTTAAGCAATTTATCTAAAATTGGTATTAACTGTAATGGTGGTATTGATCGTTCTTTTGGATCACAAGCAGATTTTGAAGGAAGAAAATATCTTATAAATTTATGGAAGGAGCAGTTAAAATTAAATACCTCAATTGATGCTTGTGCAAATTTATGGGTTAAATTACCAGGGTCAGAAAATCTACCAGCTATAATATTAGGTTCTCATATTGATACTGTGCCAAGCGGTGGAGCTTATGATGGAGCGCTTGGAGTTTTAGTAGGTGCTGAAATAGTACAAACTATAAAAGAAAATAACATAAAACTGAAACACCCAATAGGATTTGTTGCATTTTCATCTGAAGAGCCTAACCCTTTTATATCGTCAACAATAGGTAGTAGAGCTGCAAGTGGGAATATAAAAAAAGAAGAACTTATAAATGTTGTAAGTGATGAAAATGGAGATAGGTTAGCAGATATTCTGGAAAAATTCGGTGGGTCAATAAATGATATAGAAAAAGCACAAGTAACTTCAAAAGATATAGGAGCTTTTATTGAATGCCACATAGAGCAAGGTAGAAAATTGTATGACCAAAAAATATCATTGGGAATTGTAACAAATATAACAGGAATATACAGGGAAAGTATCACTATAATTGGTGAAGCAAATCATGCTGGTACTACTATGATGAAGCACAGACACGATGCATTGTTAGCAGCATCTGAATTTTGTTTAGCTTTTGAAAAAAATATTAAAGATACTAATAATGATGAGGTTGTAGGAACCATTGGACATATTGAAGTATTTCCTAATGCTACAAATGTAGTACCTGGTAAAACTGAATTGATTTTGGAGATTAGAACTCAAAATAATAATATTACAAATGATATAGTACAAAATTTAAGTAAAAGTATCAAAGTAATAGAAGAAAAAAGAGGAGTAAAAATATTGAGACAATGTATAGAATCTGATGACCCTGTTCCAATGGATGAGTACATACAAAGTACTTTGATTAGATCTATTGAAGCTTCCAATGAAAATTATATAAAACTCCCAAGTATGGCAGGACACGACGCAACTCAAATTGCAGGAATAACGAAAACGGGAATGATTTTTATTCCGAGTATTGATGGAAAAAGCCATTGTCCAGAAGAAAAAGTGAATTTTGATGATGTTGAGAAAGTAGGGAACGTACTTTTAAAGACGATTTTAACTCTTGACCAAGAGATGGATAAGGTATAGGGAGGTGTGAATTTGAAAATACGCAATATGGTAATTGATGACTATGAAGCAGTTTACCATTTATGGACCAGTACCCCTGGTATGGGGTTAAATAATATGGATGATTCTAAAGATGGAATTGAAAAATACATAAAGCGTAATCCAAAGACTTGTTTTGTCGCAGAAGATGGAGAAAGAATCATATTGGGACAAACTTGGATTTTCTGATAGGGAAGACTTGGTTTACCGTAATAAGGGTATACGAAAATTAATAAGAATTGATACTTAAAAATTATAATTAAACCCCAAGGCTCTACTGATATCCTTGGGGTTAATTTGTTATAAGTTGATTGTTTTTTATTCAAAAAAACTATTTTCTATATTCATTATTAACAAACTTATCTAGAGCTGCCAAAGAACGTTTTACTTTCTCAGTATCAATGCAAAAAGCCATTCTAAAGTATCCAGGACACCCAAAACTATCTCCAGGAACTAATATAAGATCATATTTTAAGGCTTTTCTGCAGAAGGCATTAGCATCTTCTTCTAAAGCTTTGGGGAATATATAAAAAGTTCCACTAGGTTTAACACATTGGAAGCCTAATTCAATTAACTTATTGTATAATATGTTCATATTTGTTTCATATACGGACATATCGGAGGTCATTTCTAATACTTCAGCTACTGCTAATTGGATAATTGACGGTGGACAGTTATGACCTATTGCTCTTGAAATCTGACCGCACATAGCAACTAAATATTCACTTCCCTTAGCTTTAGGATTCACTGCTAAATACCCAATTCGCTCTCCTGGTAATGACAATGACTTAGAAAAAGAGTAACAAGAAATAGTGTTATTATAGTATTTAGATATATATGGCATATTATTATTATCGAATATAATTTCACGATATGGGTCGTCAGATATAATAAAAATTTCATGACCATATTCTTCTTCTTTTTTTCTCAAAATACTTGTTAACTTAATAAGCGTATCTTCAGTATAAATACTACCTGAAGGGTTATTTGGTGTGTTAATAATAATAGCCTGCACATTTGGATTCAGTAAATTCTCAAAAGCTGCAAAGTCAATTTGAAAATCATCTGTTTTAGGTGGAACTATTTTCAAAGTAGCTCCCATTAACTCCACATAAGGAAAATACTCAGGAAAATATGGAGCAAATGCAATAATTTCATCATTTTCCACTGTCACACAGCGGATAGCATGTGCCAATGCGCCTGCTGCGCCACTGGTCATAAATATATGCTTAGTTTCATAATCCATGTTGAAACGATTGTTTAAAGATTCAGCTATAGCCGTTCTAACAGATATTATTCCTAGAGAAGGGCTATATCCGTGTAGTTCTTGCTGAGATTTATTATCTAATAAATCCTTCACAACTTCTGTAAATTTTTCTGGAACCTTAACCGATGGATTCCCTAAACTGTAATCAAAAACATTTTCGTAACCAATTTCTGCTCCTCTTTTACCCGCAAAATCAAAAAATTCTCTAATAACTGATTTACCTTCTAACATTTTCTTGTACTTTTGTGCTATCATATTAATCCTCCTATTATAGATCATTTACAATATTATCTGGTCTCTCTCCATTAATTGCTTTATTGATATTAATCCAATTTCTTTTATGAGCTCTTTTAAAATAACTAGAAGTAATTCCACCAATATGGGGAGAAAAAATAATCTTATTGGCATGTTCTTCCGGTAGATTCAATAGTATGTTATCTTTTGTGGTAGGTTCTGGTGCTACTGTATCTAGACCGGCACCTTTGATTTCCTCTAACATTAAAGCTTTTGCAAGTGCCTTATTATCTACAACTTCACCACGGGCAGTATTAATCAGGTATGCAGAAGGTTTCATTTTTTTTAGAAATTCTTCATTTACCATTTCTTTGGTAAAAGCCGTTGCTGGGCAATGAATACTAACTATATCACAAGATGATATAAGTTCATCTAAAGACATGTACTTTGCATTATAAGTTTCCTCTATGTCTTTACTTTTTCTTGTTCTTGAATAGTAATATATCTCGCAATCAAAAGGGATTAAACGTTTAGCGGTAGCCTTAGCTATATCACCAAATCCAATAAGTCCTACTTTGCAATCACCTAATTCGACTATTCCTTCATACATCATTTTTTCCTTTACTTGCATTTGATGACCTTTTCTTTCTTCTCCATCATTAACAACCATATCTCTAAGAACTGCTAGCATAAGAAGAATGGTCTGTTCTGCCACAGCTGATGCATTAGCCCCTTTGCAGTTACATACAAAGACACCTTTATTCTTTGCAGCTTCTAAATCGATAAGGTTAAATCCAACTCCCTCAGATTGAATGATTTTTAAATTAGGCATATTGGATATTACTTTTGCTGATAGGATAGAGATTGGGTCCACGGCTATTGCGTCTACATCAGATGCAATTTCTAATATAGTATCATCATCGGAACCCCTAGGGCAAAAAATCATTTCAACTTCATGGATAATAGGTAAATTAGGTAAATATTTCATATACCTATCCTTGCTGCCAATTACTAGTACTTTCATTCTTTTCCTCCTTTTGTTACTAGATATATTTTCTTAAGTACTCTGCATAAAATGGGATTACAACCTCTGGTTCTTCTAATGAATTATGCCATCTTTTTTCCCATTCTAATGAAATGTAACCTTTATATCCTCTTTTTTTTAGTTCTTTAATTAATTCTGGGACAGGGATAACTCCATCTCCAATCATGCAAAGTTCTAATTGATTATTTACTCTTTTTAAATCTTTAATATGCACATGCTTTATATATTTCCACATTTTATCTAAAAATTTAGAAATATCGTCTCCATAGATTTTAAATGTATGACCAACATCCCATATTATACCGAAATTTTTGTGCTTTATTTTATTAATTATAGGCTCAATATTTTCTATACTTACAATATCTCCATGGGTTTCTAAAAGGCATACTACTCCTTTATGACTAGCGTACTTACATAACTCATTAATACCATTAGCAATTGCGTCAATAGTTTCTTCTTTTTTACTAAGGTCTGGTATTTTATCTCCAAATATTCTTATATAGGGTACTTTTAATTCATTGGCGAGGTCGATATAATCTTTACCTTCTTTGACTGAAGAACTATACTTTTCGGGATTATGGAAACTAGATGCAGTTCCTAAATCTGTAATAATTAAATTTTTTTGAGCTAATCCCTCCATTGTTTTTTCTTGATTTTCTTTTAAAAATGGGAACGCTTTTGGCAAATAAATTTCGTCTTCGATTCCTCTTATTTCAAGACCGTGATATCCATTTTTTTCTGCTTCATTAATAATTTTATTCCAGCTCCAAGTTGGGCATCCCAGTGTTGAAAACGCTATTTTCATATTATGACTTCCTTTCCTATGGTTATTAACATTTAGAATCTAGTATTGTTTTACTAATTATAAAGTATTCAATTGCATGGAATAGCTATTTATATCACTAAGTTTTATTAATTTTTTCAGCAGCAATTTTCCCTAATATAATTGAAGTAGGCAATCCAGATGGTGAAAAGGCCCAGTGTCCCGATTGGTAAATATTTTCAAAGGGAGTATTAACAGAATTGGCAATTTTCCAAAGTTTGTCCTCAACAGGTGATTTTTGAGAAAAAGCCCAGCCTGTTATCGAACCTTGAGTGTTGTTTGAAATTGCTTCTATTGTCATAGGCGTTGATGCAATATAGTCAATAATTGATTCTTCAAATCCTTTAAAAATTGATGAATTCAAACTATCTATAACTGCTTTTGAAAAGAATTCTTTGAACTCATTATATAGATTATTTTCTTTTATATACTTAGTTAGGTTATAATCAAATACTGTGCTTACAATTATACCTGATTTTCCACTAGGTGCTAAGTTTTTATCTCTTAAAACTGGTATTGATATTTCATATGTAGTTTTACTAGCAAATTCTTGTAACCACTTAAATAGTTCTTCGTTTCTATTTTTAGCAGTTGAATTTTGGTTATGCATAATCAATTTTTCTTCTGAAAAATTCATAGATGATAAACCACTAGTATCAGGAGTATAAAAAGTATGTTCAGTGCAAATCCCTTCATAATAATTAGTAGATAAGTTAGTTGAAATATAAAGAGAAAAAATAGAACCGTTACCATTAGATTTTGAAATTAAATCTTTAGAACTTTTATATTTACTGTTTTTTTATTCAAATCTATTCATTTATTTCACTATTAACTTTTATTTTTCCAGAGTTTTCAGTAATATATTTACTTAATGCATTAATTAGAGCACCAGTACCACCAACAGGGTAATAATAGTCTGTGTATAATCTAAAATAACTAAGGGCAAAGAAAGTTGGGGTATCCTTAAAAAAATGTTGAGTTATAATATCTATTAATGATTTGTTTTCCGTTATCTTTTTTAAATAATCGTTAATAGGTGTTTTTAGTTTTTCAACTTTGTTTATAGTCAATGCATATTTGAACATCCATGGCAAAACAGTATTTATAAAATATTTATAATCAGTTTTGGGATTTTAAAATAAAGGGTTGTCAATTCCATACAATACATCCATATATTTGGATATTTTTTTAATTTCATCAAAAATAATATCAATATCTTCAGAATTTTGTTTATAGTATTTTTTTAATAGGTTTTCATAATTATCAAAATTATTTTCATTAGTTAAGGAGACGATACTATCTTTTATTCCTAATGAAACATTATTTTTTACAAATTCAATATCTATTCCAAGTTGTCTAAGCATAGGGAATACAGTGCCAGAGTTCTCAATTGCCCTAATTCCTCTGTCAAAAACAAACCCATCACGGATAAAGTTACCTACTAAACCACCGACGCTACTTGATCTTTCAAGTAACATTATTATTTTCTTTTGATAAATAAGCTGCTGCAGTAAGGCCTGAAATACCTCCTCCAGCTATTATTATATTCTTTTTCATATTTTTGAACTCCTACATTTTGCATATATTATAACATATTAATATGTTATAATATATGCATTATTTTATTTATAGTCAAAAATATGACAAATAGTCCTTTTTTTCGTAATTAATTAAAGCTATAAAAGAAATAAAAAATAGAAGATAAAGATGATTGTGAGGAATTAATATAGATGAAATTTAATTATTATACTATAATTTTAGGATTTATTTTTGGAATTCTGTTATTTTATAGATTACCTAGACTTATATGCAAATTTTTTATTTGCCGAAATGGTTAATAATCTTATCATATTTTATTTTGTGGCCAATAATGCAGCAGGCGATTACTATATTAGGCAATAGTATGGATGATAAATATTTTAATCCGGATTCCCTTTGGTTGAAAACTAGAAAGTGGGAAAAAGGTGGCTTGTTTTATAAAAAGTTTTTTAAGATACACAAATGGAAGCATTTATTACCAGATGGAGCTAAGGTTAATAAAAATGGTTTTAGAAAAAAACATATTACAAGTCATGATCAGGAATACTTAAAAGCTTTTGTAGTAGAAACGGGACGAGCTGAAATAATCCATTGGCTACAAATTTTACCCTTTTGGATATTTGGGTTCTGGAGTCCTTCTTACGTTATTTGCTGCATGTTAGGATACGCATTGCTTGTAAATATACCTTGTATACTTGCACAAAGGTATAATAGGCCAAGACTAAGAAAAGTTATCAAATGGTAGATGTAAGCGCACAATTTTCCAAAATATAATTGAAAGAAATTTGAGGTTCTTTGCTAATGTGGAGAATCTTTTTTTCCCGTTGGGGTGGTGAAGAATTCATTATATTGCTGACTAATACGATCTGTGAAGAGGCAGAAATTGTTGCTGAAAGATTAAGAAAATTAATTAATGAGCATGCATTTTTACACCGAATAAAAGTTAATGCAAGCTTTGGTGTCACAGGATATGATGAAGAAAATTTATTGATGTCATTAATGGCCAAGCAATCAGGTGTAAAGAAGGTTATAGCTAAGCTAAGTAGACCTAATTATACTCATATTATTAAAAAACTTGGTGTCGATGTAGCATTAAATCCTGTGAATATTTCAGTAAGTGATGTTTTAAAATATATACGAGGTGGTAAAGCTTTATCAGTATCATTATTACTAGGTGAACAAGCTGAAGTAACAGAAGTACTTGTTCCTGATAATAGTAGTTATGAAGGTGTATCTATTGAAAAACTTGGATTTCCTAAGGGAGTAATTGTAGGAGCTGTTATCCGAACAGGTACCGTAATAATTCCAAATGGAACAACAGTAATTTTTCCAAAGGACAGATTGGTTATATTCTGTTTAACATGTAAGACTAAAGACTTAGAGTCATTCCTAGGTAAAAGCGAAGGAGGACTCTTGAATGAATTACAGCATCGTAAGAAAAGTATTAGGGATATTATTAGTTTTTGAAGCCTTTGGCATGATCCCATGCTTAATCATTAGTAGGATTCTTGGAGAAAGTGATTTTAATGCTTTTATGATTTCTATACTAATAACTTTTATTATAGGGATGATATCCTATATAATTCCAACTAAAGAGAGCACTATAAAATCAAAGGAGGCTCTTTGCATTGTTTCTTTTGGATGGGTTGTTGTTTCTTTCTTTGGCGCCCTGCCTTTTGTTTTTTCCGGAAGTGTTCCTTCTATGATTGATGCATTTTTTGAAATGGTTTCTGGATTTACAACTACAGGAGCTACAATAATAAACGATATTGAAGTAATTCCAAAGGGTATTTTGTTTTGGCGTTAATTTTTCACTTTACTATCAAGGATTTAAAGGAAGATGGCGGGATGTATTTAGGAATGAAGAATTAAGATTATATCTTGGAATAATTTCTGCAAGTGTAGTCTTAATAACTATAAATACTAATAGCAATATATTTAGTAACTTATGGGATTCTTTTGAACATTCTTTCTTCCAAGTAAGTTCTATTATTACAACAACAGGATATGGTACTTCTGATTTTGATAAATGGCCAACCTTTTCAAAAGAAATTCTTTTCTTGCTAATGTTTGTAGGAGGCTGTGCTGGTTCTACAGGCGGTTCAATCAAAAACATTAGAATATTAGTTTTATTAAAGCTAATAAAAAGAGAAACCTATAAAGTTTTTCACCCAAGAGCAGTAATATCAATAAAGGTCAATAATAGAGTATTGCCTTCAGATGTAGTTTCTAGTATATCGATCTTTTTAGGGTTATATGTTCTTATTTTTGTATTTGGAACTATATTAATTTCCTTAGAAGGGTTAGATTTGGTATCATCTTCTAGTGCTGTTGCAGCTACTCTAGGAAATATTGGTCCAGGATTTGGGTTTGTAGGTCCTACACATACATACAGTGAATTTAGCAATTGGAGTAAAATGTTATTATCCTTTTATTATCTTTTATTAGCGAAATTACAGAGAGTTTTTTTTATTATTTATGCCATATCATTTTCAGCTTCTAGACTGAAGTTTAAAAATACGCCAGAGCCACTACCAGAGCCAATAGTTGATTGTAAAAATGATTTAAAATCCTCAGAATTTACAGAAACAGTTGAATAATTAAATAATTTAATCCTTCAAATAAATATGTTATACTAAAATACAGTTAAGGGTTATATAAAGAGAGGAGAATAATAGGAATGGATACAAAGGAATTTCAAAAAAAATCGCTTGCTTCAATATTTTTTTCATATTTTAAGCCGCATAAAAATTTATTTATATTAGATATGACATGTGCATTTTTAATTGCAGGTATTGACTTGTCATTTCCAGCAATAACTAGGTATTCCCTATATAAGCTACTTCCTGTCAATGCTTATGGAGCTTTTATAACTATTATGGTTATTCTGTTAATAGCGTATACCTTAAGGGCAGTTTTTTACTATATAATAACCTATTATGGACATTCTTTTGGCGTTTTAGTAGAAGCAGATATAAGAAGAGATTTATTTAAACATATGCAAGAATTGTCTTATGGATATTTTGATAAAAACCGTACAGGGCAGTTAATGAGCAGGTTAACAGCAGATTTATTTGATATAACTGAGCTTGCTCACCACGGGCCTGAAGATATTTTTATATCTACTTTGACGATAATAGGGTCACTAAGTATATTATTTAGTATTCAATGGAAATTAACTTTAGTTATTTCTTTAATCTTGCCTATATTTTTATTAGTTGTATGGTATAGACGTTCCGAAATGTCAAAAGCTTCTTTGGAAGTGAAAGAAAAAACTGCGTCTATAAATGTAAATATTGAATCAGGACTTTCAGGGATGAAAACAGCAAAGGCATTTGCAAATGAGAATTCAGAATTTGATAAGTTTAGTGAATCAAATGATGCTTTCAAGACATCAAAAACAAGTTTTTATAAGGCTATGGGACGTTTTAATGCTACAATGGAATTTTTCCTTTGTATTTTGCCAGCAACAGTTATATTAGTAGGTGGCATATTAATTATGAAAGGGCAAATGAATCAAATTGATTTAATTACATTTAGTTTATATATAGCTACTTTCATAACTCCAATTAGAAAATTGTCAAATTTTGCTGAATTATTTGCAAAGGGTGGCGCCGGACTAGCACGTTTTGTCGATATGATGCGTACAGAAACTGAAATGAAAGATGATCCAAATGCTAAAGAGATAGGTAGAATAAAAGGTGAGTTAGATATTAATAATATTAGTTTTTCTTACAAAAAAGGGATTCAAGTATTACACAATATTTCTATTCACGTTGATCCAGGCGAAACAATTGCAGTTGTAGGTCAATCGGGTGGAGGTAAATCGACACTTTGTAAATTAATTCCTCGATTCTATGATGTTGATGAAGGGGAAATTTTGCTTGATCATATAGATATACGTAATGTTACACAAGAATCTTTACATAAAAATATTGGAGTTGTGGAACAAGAAGTATTTATTTTTGCTGGTAGTATTATTGAAAACATTAGGTATGGCAGACCAGATGCTACTCATAAAGAAGTTGTAATAGCAGCGAAACAGGCTGAGATTTATGATGATATTCTTGCAATGTCTGATGGATTTAATACTTTTGTTGGGGAACATGGTGCAATGCTTTCAGGTGGACAAAAACAGCGTATTTCTATAGCTCGTATATTTCTAAAAAATCCACCATTCCTAATTTTAGATGAAGCAACTTCTGCTTTAGATAGTGTTACTGAAGCAAAAATACAAAAAACTTTTGATAGCTTAATAGTTGGAAGGACAACCTTTGTTATCGCCCATAGATTATCTACTGTTAGAAATGCGGATAGAATACTTGTGTTTGAAAATGGTGATATTGTTGAAGACGGAAATCACAAATGGTTAATGGAACAAAATGGTGTATATGCTGAACTTTATAGAACTCAGAATTTAGGTAAATAAATACTATACATTATAGATTAATATACTTTTTAAAGAAACATTAATCTATAATCATTTTAATTATTAAGGACCTCAGATATAATAAGCATAACTTATAAGTTTTATTAAAATGTTATTATATTCTGAGGTCATTGTAAGTAAACTGTTGCGAGATTTTTCTGATATCTTTCCTAATATTTAATCAATTTTTAAAATTAACTGAAGTACACGTTTAGCACAAACATACATATCTTCTCTTGAAATAACACCTTTATTTTTAGCTTCTAAAAGACGTTTAGGATAACCAGTGGCCATTTTAACATCATTACCAGCTTTAGTTTCTTTATAATGTTCGCCATAAGTCCACCAGTCTGTAGTGACCATTCCTTTAAAGCCCCATTCTTCTCTTAAAATATCTTCTAGAAGTTCTCTATTCTCAGAAGCTCTATGTCCATTAATAATATTGTAGGAAGACATAATGCACCATGGGTCAGCTTCTTTTACGATTATTTGGAAAGCTTTTAAATAAATCTCTCTAGCTGCACGTTCTGATACTCTTGAATCACTGTTCTTTCTGTTTATCTCTTTATTGTTTAGAGCAAAATGTTTTACTGTTGCTGCTATATGTTGTGATTGAATTCCATTAACCATTGCAGCTGCTAACTTTCCAGTTAAGTAAGGATCTTCTGAATAATATTCAAAGTTACGTCCACAAAGAGGACTCCTATGTATATTAACAGCTGGCGTTAACCAAATAGCTATATTGTTTTCTTTAACTTCTTTAGCTCCAGCTTCGCCTACTTTATAGACAATATCTTCATTCCAAGTGCATGCTAATAGGGTACTACAAGGCCAAGCGGTTGTATTAACACCACATTCAGGTTGTATACGAAGTCCTGCAGGACCATCAGCAGTCATTACATTGGGTATACCATATTCAGGAAGATTACCAAAGCCAAAAGTATTAGCGACGCCACTATTAGGCTGACCTCCTAATAGGTGAGCAATTTCTTCATCTGATAGTTGAGCCATAAATTCATCTAATGTTATTTTACCTTCTGCTACATCTAACAATGTATCTACTTTTGATGATCTATGCCATAAGGCATACTGATTTCTTTTACGAGTTTCAGGAGCAATACATTCAAGCTGATCTTCTGTTAAATTGTCGAAAATATTAGCATTAGGATCATTAGCCTCAGTGATTGGAAGTTCCTCAAAACTGCCGTCAGCAAGTAATCTTTCCTTAAGTGAAGAAGAAGCTAGTTTTTGACTTAACTGAGCAACCACTCTATTTTCCATTACTGTATATATTAATTCAACTTGTTCAACGTTTCTTACAGAATTACCTATAAACAGTAAATAATCTCCGGCTTCAAGAACATAGGCGGATTTTTTTACTTTACCAAGGTCGTCATAAGACGCCAAGGTACTAATTTCAAATTGAAGTGTTAATAATTGTGTTTCTCCTACCTTTAGCAATCTAGTTTTTTTAAAGGCAACAAGGCTTTTGTGGGGTTTTCCTAGAAGTCCTTGAGGTGCTGAAACGTACAATTGAATAACTTCCTTACCGGCCATATTACCTGTATTTGTTACATTTACATTAATTGTTATTACATTCTTTGATTCATTAACTGAAGCAACAGACCATAAAAAATTTGTATAGGATAAGCCAAAACCAAATGGGTAATTTACCTTTTCTTTAGCCTTAGAGATTGTTTCAAAATATCTGTATCCTACGTAAATATCGTCCGTATAATCAACGTAATCTTCTGATTCATGAAAATTATATGTTGAAGGGTAATCTTCTAATTGTTTAGCAAAAGTGTCAACGAGTTTACCAGAAGGATTATCTATTCCACATAGAAGCTCTGCAGCTGCAAGGCCACCTTCCATACCACCTTGCCAGGACATAAGAACAGACTGAATTTTAGAGTCATGAGCAAACCAATCAGTATCAACCATTCCACCGACGTTCATTACAACAATGACTTTTGAAAAATTCTCCTTAACAACTTTGACCATATTCATTTCAGCATCACTAAGATAAAAGTCACCACGTTCAAATAATTCCTGTGATTTTTCTATAAGCGCTTTTTCATAACTTTTGAAATTTTTATTTTTATCAAAAGTGCTTATTCTATCCCAATCTTCTCCTGAAAATCTACAAATGGTAATAATTGCAGTATCTGTATAAGCTTTAGCTTTAAGTAATAAATCTTCTGGCACTGAAGGCTCAGCTGTCATTCCAGGCACTCTGCCATTAGCATATTGCTGAAGAACATTTTTTCTATAAAATTCAGTAAGTTCTTCAAATACACTGACATGACTTTTTAATGATTTCATACCATCACATAAATTAATTGTGTATGGTGTAGTTACGTCTCCACTACCACCACCACCTTTAACATAATCAAAATTAGCTTTGCCGAACAAGGCAACTTTAGTTCCCTTACTTAATGGAAGGACATTTTCAGTGTTTTTAAGAAGAACAATACCTTCTTTTGCTGCAGTTTTTGATAAATCCCTATGGGCTTTTGATGCAGTTACTCGCTGTCCATTTTCTCCTAAAGGTACACCTGGTTGGTAATTAACTCTTTGCCATTTATTCATCATAATATCCTCCTTGTGAATTAATGCTACTGTTATAGTAGCGCTAAGTTTAGTGAATTAATACTACTCTTATAGTAGTGCTTAGTTTAATTAAATACAATGTTATTACTGACTTAAATATCAGTCTATATTGACTTTTTTATTTATTTATGATATTTTCAAACTAAATTTAACTGACAAACTAATTTAGTAAGAAAGGCTTAAAATATGAATCCAACACATGAAATCATAACTACCAATAGTAAACTACCTGTTCATTATAGCTTCTATCAATCCTTTAACCATTTGGTAACCAGTCATTGGCATAGACATCTAGAGGTACTATATATTTATAAGGGTACAATGCATATCGGTAGAAATGATAAAGAATATGAACTTAATCAAAATGATTTATTCATTGTTAATTCAGGATTTATTCACTTTACAAAATGCATTGGTAATGTAGAAACAATACTACTTCAAATACCTTATGACTTATTAAATCAATCACTTCCTGATTTTAGTTCTTTGCAATTTAAAGAATATTATCCTTATAATAAATTTAAAGATCATCTCCCTTTTAAGGAAATGATTAATTATTTATTGACTATGAATAATATTTTTGAGGAAAAGAAAGCTGGATATCAATTTTTATTTAATAGTAATCTACATCTTTTTCTACATGCACTTTATACTAATTTTACACTTCCTAAAAATGCAATTGTAAAACCTACTACAATTAAGTATCGTAAGCGACTAGAAATTATTATTGAATATGTGAACCAAAATTATATGGACACAATACCACTTTCAAAGGTTGCTTCATTAGTTGCACTCAACCCAGAATATTTTTGTCGCTCCTTTAAAAAACATATGGGATTTACCTTTGTTGAATATGTGAACCAAGTTAGATTAATTTATATTCATAACGATATTCTAAATACCGATGATAGTATCATTCAAATCCAAGAACGTCATGGTTTTACTAATTATAAGGTATTTAATCGAATGTTTAAAGAAGCTTACGGTTGTACTCCTTCTAGACTTAGGAAAAAAATATTAACCTCATAGGCAATTAAGTTTATATTGTACTAGTTTTTAAATAACTTATAAATAATGCTATAATGATTTGTATGGATTTTACTATATAATTAAATATAGTGTTAATGATTACATATGAAAAAATAGTTTTTAATTTGAATAGTGGGGGAAACGTAGTGATTAGTTTATTATTAATGAGGCAGATTGGAAAACTTTTTTTGATTATGTTAATGGGATTTATATTAGTGAGAGTGCGTTTAATGAAAGCGGAAGAAAGTAAGAGTCTTTCTATGGTTATAATTTATCTAATGATACCTTGTGTGATTATCAATGCTTTTCAAGTGGAATATACTGAAAGTATACGGGATGGTTTGCTTCTTGCGCTACTTGCTGCAGTATTGATTCATGTGGTACTGATAATTTTAGTAAGTGTGCTAAAAAGGATATTTCAATTAGATGAGGTTGAAGTAACTTCTATTATATATTCAAATTCAGGAAATCTTATTATCCCAATTGTAACTTCAGTGCTTGGAAAGGAATGGGTTATCTACTCTAGTGCATTCATAGCTGTACAGATATTTCTTATCTGGAGTCATGGTAGGATGGTACTTTGTAAAGAGCGGAAAATTAATTTTAAAAAAATTATTTTGAATATCAATATTATAGCTGTTTTTATAGGTAGTTTATTATTTACTACAAGAATTCAACTACCGGGTATGCTCACTGAAACTATGGAATCAGTGGGTGGAATGATTGGTCCTAGTAGTATGATTGTAGTTGGAATGCTCATTGGAAATATGAGTTTCAAACAGATTTTTGCATATAAGAGAATTTATCTAATCACTTTCCTGAAAATGGTAGTAACTCCTATTATAATTCTAGTCATATTAAAATATAGCGGAATGATAAATATAGTACCTGATGGTAAGACGATTTTGCTTATTAGTTTGCTTGCAACAATAACACCTAGCGCATCTACCGTTACGCAAATGGCTCAAATCTACGAAAAAAATGCAGACTATGCAAGTGTTATTAATGTAGTTACAACTATTGTATGTATTGTAACAATGCCAATTATGGTTTGGCTATATCAGATATAAGGGACATTAATTTTGTAGGCTTATCTACTTTATTGCGTAAAAGAAGCAGTGATGATTTTTAAATAAAAAAATATAAAAAATTAGCATAGGCATGTCCCTATGCTAATTATAAATATTTAATATTTTTTTACTATTGTACTTCAATAGACCCAGTTACTGTTCCAACTTTACCTTCTTCAGTAGGTAAAACGAATGATTCTTTGTTTTCTTCGCTTGCAAAGTAAACATTTCCTTCAATTGTAGCATCTTGAACTGTAAATCCGTTTGCTTCTACATATACATCTCCTACAAAAGTTCCACCTTGTATTTTAGTGTTTTCACTTTTGATAGTTAATTTTGGAGCTGTTAAAGTGTATCTTTCAGTTACGTTATGGTCAGCATCTTGAGCATAAAGAGCTAATTTACGATATAAATCTTGAGTTTCATCGTCTTTGTTATAGAATACACCGTCTATAACTAATTCTTTTTCAGTAGTTACATCTTGTATTGTAGCTATAATCCAAGTACCCTCTGCACTAAGTGCTGCTTCTAATGCAGTATCATTGTCTACTATTGATGCAGTTGTTACTACATCTACAACTTCTTCTGTTTCATCTGCTGTTTCCTCTGTATTTGTCTCGTTATTTGTTTCTGCGGCCTCGTTTGCATTATTATTTGAACCACATCCTGCTAACATTGATACAGTTAAAACAACTGATGCTACTAAAACTAAAATCTTTTTCATAATAAAATTCCTCCTAAGTTTATAATTTTAAATGTTAAATAAATAACATATAGGTATTGTAACATATATTTTTGATTACAAAACGAACAAAATTAATGAAAACAACTTTCTTTATTTACTTAAATGATGCTTCAATATAAAAAATTGATAGTGAAAGATTAAGTTATAAAGAAATGTATTTTGTAAGATTTGACAAATAACTTTGTCTTATGATAGAATGAATTCGACTGGTTGACTATGGATTTTGAAAGGAATGGTTCATAATATGGACAAAAGAACTATTAATAAAGAAAATATAATTAAAGATTCAATTCGAGTTATGTACTTAAAAGGCTACAATGCAACAGGGGTAAAGGAATTGGCAGATGCGGCAGGTATACCAAAGGGATCTTTTTACTATTATTTTAAAACTAAAGAAGAATATGCTATGGAAGCATTAAATTATTATATAAATAATCTAGGTCATGAAAATTTTGCGCTTTTAAGTGATGATAAAGTACCAGCACTAGATAGAATTAAAAATTTCTTTAAAGCAAAAATCAAAAATATGGAAAATGAAAATTATAGATTAGGATGTTTTTTAGGAAATTTATCTCAAGAACTAGGTGATGTAAATTTAGAGGTTTCAGAAGAAACTGATAAATTTCATAGAGAAACTTCAAATAAAATATTAAAATGCATACTTGAGGCACAAGATATCTCTGCTTTTAAGTCAAGAATAGAAGCTATAATACTAGCAGATACTATTCTGAATAGTTGGCAAGGTGCTTTGGTAAGAATGAAATCCAGTAGAGATAGCCAGCCACTTGACCAATTTATGTATGTATTAGAGAATGTATTTCTTAAAAGTGAATAGATAATAGTCTTATGTACTAATGTTATAAAAAATATAATATAGGAGTGATTGTTGTGGATAAAAATGCTAGATTTGTTTTAGAAAAAAGAGTTGCAAGAACCATTGAAAGCCTTAATAAAAATAATATGGATGGATATTTTGTTAAGGATGATAAAGAATTATTTGAAAAAATAAAAGAGTTAACAAACGACGGAGATACAGTTTCAGTTGGTGGGTCTATGACTTTATTTGAAACAGGCATAATTGATTTCTTAAGAGCTGAAAATTATAATTTTTTAGATAGATATGCAGAGGGGTTATCTAAAGAAGATATTACTGATATTTATAGAAAAAGCTTCGCTGCAGATGCTTATTTTGCTAGTTCAAATGCCATTACTGAAGATGGGGAACTATATAATGTAGATGGTATTGGCAATAGGATAGCTGCAATGATATATGGTCCAGATAAAGTTATAGTTATTGCAGGAGTTAATAAAATTGTGAAAGATGTAGATGAGGCAATAAAAAGAAATAGAGAAATAGCAGCACCTGCTAATGCAATAAGATTGAATAAAAAAACTCCATGTGCAAAAGTAGGGCATTGTATGGATTGCACAAGTCCAGAAAGAATTTGTTCTGCTTATACTTTGATAAGAAAGCAATTTATAAGAGGAAGAATACACGTTATATTTGTTGATATGGAATTAGGATATTAAAAATAAACAATATGTAAATTTATGTTGTAGCAATTTATATATATGACAATGTGATGGATTCAAAATGTAGTATCGGTTTTAGGTGGTTACGGCTATTAATTTTAATAGTCGTATTTTTTTGAAAAAAGCGTAAAGGTTGCAAAATTTGCAAATGAGTAGTATTATCTAGAAGGTAATTATTACAATACGTAAGAATTATATTCCAATTTAATAGAAACTTTAGATAATAGATGTTACTTAGAATGTTATATAGTTTATGAATTAAAACAAAAAAAGGAGTATTAAAAAATGACAAAAAATATTTTCTCATTAGAAGGAAAAGTAGCATTAGTTACAGGGGGAGCATATGGAATAGGATTTGCAATGGCAGAAGCTTTAGCAAAAGCAGGAGCAAAAATTGTATTTAACTGTCGTGGTAAAGAAAATATGGAAAAAGCTCTTAAAATGTATGAGGAAAAAGATATCAATGCAAAAGGATATATTTGTGATGTAACAGATGAAGAAGCAGTAAAAGAAATGGTATCTGATATAGAGAATACTTTAGGAATGATTGATATTCTTATAAATAATGCAGGTATCATTAAAAGAATTCCTATGCATGAAATGTCAACTGAAGATTTTAAGCAAGTTATTGATATAGATCTAACTGCACCTTTCATAATGGCAAAAGCAGTTATTCCAGCTATGATTAAAAAGGGCAGTGGAAAGATAATTAATATTTGCTCTATGATGAGTGAACTTGGACGAGAAACAGTTTCGGCATATGCTGCTGCAAAAGGCGGACTTAAAATGCTTACTAAAAATATAGCATCTGAGTATGGTGAGTACAATATCCAATGTAATGGTATTGGACCAGGATATATTGCAACACCTCAAACAGCGCCAATAAGAGAAATTCAACAAGATGGAAGTAGACATCCTTTTGATCAATTTATTATTTCCAAAACTCCTGCAGCTCGTTGGGGAGAACCAGAAGATTTAGCAGGACCAGCAGTGTTTTTAGCATCTTCTGCATCTGATTTCGTAAATGGACATATATTATATGTTGATGGTGGTATTTTGGCTTATATTGGGAAACAACCTAAATAAGCAAAACAACTTAAACAAGCAAAACAACTTAAACAAGCAAAACAACTTAAACAAGCAAAAGGTTAATATAAAACTAGTGAAAAGCCATTAAATCGGACTTAGGTCTACTTTAATGGCTTTTAATGTTAAAAAAATCTTGACTTTAGTACTATTCTAACTTTTATAATAATCTTAGATAATTTTCTATGAAATAATGAACTAAAAGCATCGATTAAACCTACAGCTACAGCTTTTAGAAATGAGTTCACGCAGAAGGAACTTGAAGAAATAGGAATGTATGATTGAATATAATTTGCATGTAGAGTAAAATAATATTTATAATTTGTTTAAGTCATACTATTTAACTTTTCAATTAATAAGAAGAGATTAAAAACATACAAGATTTATACAGAAGAAAGGAGATGCATTATATGCAAATTAGAAGAACTTTAAAAAGTGATATAGAAGAGATTTTAGATTTATATCAAAAAGCAAGGGGATTTATGGTACAAAATGGTAATCCAACTCAATGGGATAAAAATTATCCTTCAAAATCGTTGCTTGAAAATGATATAGCAAACAATAATAGTTTTGTGTGCGTAGAGGACAATGATATTGTAGGAACATTTATGTTCAAAATTGGAGATGACCCTGATTATAAGGAAATCTATCAGGGAAAATGGTTAAATTATGAGGACTATGGAGCGATTCATAGAATAGCCTCTGGTAATGGTAAAAAAGGTGTAGCTTCATTTTGTCTTAATTGGTGCTTTCAGCAGATTAGGAATATAAGAATAGATACACATAAAGATAATTTACCTATGCAGAATTTACTTAAAAAAAATGGATATGAATATTGTGGAATTATATACATTGAAAATGGTGATGAAAGAATAGCATTTCATAAAATAGAAAAATAATATACACAATGCGAGGCAAAAGATGAAAATACGAGTACCAAATTATTATAAAGACTTTAAATGCATAGCTTCAGAATGTGAAGATACCTGCTGTGCAGGCTGGGAAGTTGTAATAGATGATGAAATGCATAAACATTATCAAAAGATAGAATCAGATTTTGGAAAAAGATTAAAAAGTGAGATAGAGTACAAAGATGGAGAAAATATATTTGTATTAAAGGGTAATAATTGTCCGTTTTTAAATGAAAGTAAATTGTGTGATATATATAGTGAGATTGGAGAAGATAGTCTTTGTTATACATGTAAGCAGTATCCAAGATATACGGAGGAGTTTGGAGGTTTGCGTGAGATAGGATTATCATTATCATGCCCAGAAGCTGCACGATTAATATTAAGAGATAACAAAAAAACTGACTTTGAGTTGAGCGAAAATAGAGAGGAAATTACTTCATACAATGATATTGATGCATTGCTTTTTATGAATCTTTTCCAATGTAGAAAAATTATAATCGATATTCTTCAAAATCGTGAGTTTAATTTAGAAAATAGAGCGGCTATAGTTCTTAAATTTACAAGCGTAATTCAAGAAAAAATAGATAAAAAAAATTTACAAGGAATAAAAAAGGTTATAGAAAAACATTTAGATAAAAATTATTTACTTGAAGTTACTAATGATTTTCTTCTATGCAAAGATAAAGGAAGAGTTAAATACCGTAGTATAAATGAATTCTTCAAAGTATTTAAGAAATTAAAACATATAAATCCTAATGATCCATTAGGATTAGATTATGCATTAAAATATTTTTGTCAAAAAGATAACGAAGAACTTTATTTATCTAAACATAAACAATTTGACAAGTACTATGAAGATAAGATGTACAAGCTTGAAAATCTATTAGTCTATTTTATATTTAGGTATTTTATGAAGGCCGTTTTTGATTATGATCCAGTTGGAAAAGTAAAGATAGCTCTAGTTAGTTATTTAATGATTAAAGAATTATTCCTATTAAGATGGATAGGAAATGGTGAATTTACTGATGATGACGCAGTAGATATAATGCATATGTATTCTAAAGATATTGAGCACTTAGAGGAAAATATAGAAACTTTGTCACAAGTTTTTGAAACTAATGATGCATTTAAAGTAGACGAGCTTTTAATTGCATTAATGAATTAGATAAAATTACATAGTATCTATATGGAATATTATTCTCACAAAAATAATATAAAGAAAATAAAAAATAGAATAAGTAATATAAAGATGATTTTTACAATAAAAAGGAGATTAATAAAATGAGTAAAGTAAGTATTGTGGAATGTAAGACTTATGATTTTGATGAAGTAAAAAGAGCTATTAAAATTGCTGTAGATAATTCTAATTTTCCGGATGTTTCAGGTAAAAAGGTATTACTAAAGCCTAATATTTTATCTGATGCAGCTCCAGAAAAGTGTATTACAACACATCCAGTTGTTTTAAAAGCCGTCATTGAATTGGTTAAGGAAAAAGGTGCTGAGAAAATTTATGTGGGGGATTCGCCAGCATTACAAAATAAAAAATTCAAGCCAAAGGCAAGTAAACTTATTGAAATTTGCGAAGAAGAAGAAGTAGAATGGGTTGATTTTACTAAAAACCCAATTACTAAAACATTACCTTTTGTAAATCATAATGTTACAGTGGCAAGTATCATTGATAACGTTGACTTAAGTATTAGTCTTTCAAAGTTTAAGACACATGAGTTTATGTATGCAACTGGTTCAATGAAAAATATGTTTGGATTGATGCCTAGCACGAAAAAGAGTGCTCAACATTTACGTCATCCATCAAGAGGTTCTTTTGCAAAATTAATATGTGGGATTTCAACTATTGCTAAGGTTGAATATACAATTATGGATGCTGTTATGGGTATGGAAGGAGCAGGACCTGCTAATGGTACTCCACGTGAAGTAGGTAAAATTATTGCGGGAAATGACCCTTTAGCAGTTGATATTGCACAGGCAATTATGATGGGATATGACCCTGTAAAAATGCCAGTTATAAAATGCGCACTAGAAAATAGTATAACAGAGATATCAAGTATTGAAGATGTTGAATATCCACTGTTTAATGCCAAGGATTTAATAATAAAAGATTACAAGCGAATAGGAAGAAATACATCATCTAATCTAGAGGGCAATGAAGAATCTGAATACCTTAATAGACCAGCCCCAGAATTTGATGATAATAAATGTATATATTGTAAGAAGTGCATCAATATTTGTCCTGCAAATGCTCTTGCTCTAGAGAATGGACAAGTAGCTATTGACGAATCAAAATGTATTCGTTGCTATTGTTGTCACGAAGTTTGCCCAGTTAATGCTATATCTATAAGTCATTAATTGATAATTGTTTTAGCAGTAAAATTAGTATTAAATTTTATACAGGAGGTGAGAGGAGTATGGAAGGAATTCCAGCTTGCAGAGTCCGATTTTTATTAGATGAGGAATCTGTATACTTTCAGAAAAAACACCTAAATGTTGCAGAGTTAAAAGCTATGGAAATGAGTATGCGTGTTTTTTGCAACAATAAATACTACGATATTGAATCGTTTGCATTTAATGCGGATGATTTTAATACATTAGAAGTTCGTTTAAAATAATATAACAAATAGGGCTGGTATATATAGTGAAGGAAATATTGTTGGTACAACCGACCTTTTTGATAATAACGGGAATAATGAAGGTTGGACCCTACAGGTTGTTTATCAAAACTCATCTCTGCCAACTAGGCTTATGCTCTTTATGTGGGTGGAGTTTACATTAGTAATGATGAAGATGAAACTATATTTCTGGAGCAGACCAAAATGTGACTGCTGTTTTAAAATTGATAGCTAAAACAATAATTTCTCTTGATTCTGGTTCTTCAGGTAGTGATATCAGTGCTTCATTAATTTTAAAAAAGATATGCCATGTCTTATTACGACTTTAAGTGATAATAATAACAAACCTAGATATATGACAGTTGGTGGTATATTTGATGCATATGTTGAAGAAATAGCTTTAATGTTTAAAGAAATAAATAAAAAAACCGAGGCTAATAACTATAATGAAAAAGAAAAATTAGATTTAGATATATTATACACAATGATGGATACTGTTAACGAATGGGTTGTTGTTGAAAATAGAAGGTATTTCAAAAGAGGCAGAATATATGCTAGAGAACTATAATTGGCAGGGAAATAAAAGAGAGATAGAGAATGTAATTGAGAGGGCTTTGAATTTACAAGAAAAAGAATTAGTAATAACAGTAGACCATTTGCCTGAAAAATAAGAAATAATAAAAAGAAATATTATAAAAATGGAAACAAAAATTTAAAAGATGATATTCAAACAATGGAGTAAGAAATTATAAAAGAAACCTTAAAAGAATACAATGGAAACAAAAACAAGACGGCAACACAGCTGCGAATTAGCAGGGTAGGACTATACAAGAAAATTGAAAGATATAATTTGAATAATTATTAGATGCTCAAATAAAAGATGGTACAGTTACGGCAGGTAATGCTTCAGGAATAAATGATGGAGCAGCAGCTTTGGTAATAATGAGTGGAGAAAAAGCTAAAGAATTAGGAATTAAGCTACTAGTGAAAATTGTTTCATATTGAAACTATAGTAGAAAGATAGAAAGTTAGATATATTAAATAAACTATTGATGATGATTTGCAAAAAAAAGATATACAGAAGTTTCTTTATTAAAAAGAAAACTTAATTATAAGTCTGCCTAATGGCAGACTTATAAAGATTATTTTACTAATATATAATTTTAAAAATATAAAACTAAATTAATTCACAGAATTTTACTGGCCATCATTGTATGGAACAGAAACTTTTGCTCTTGTATTAGTGTCTAATTCAGAGGTGATTTCATCTGCTGTAAGTAGTAAATCATCAAGTTCTTCGCTAGTTACATTTTTGGGATCTGTTATTACGCTATTAAATAGTTGAATAATAGTATCAGATGCATTTAATTCTTTAACTGTTAATTCATCGGAATCCCAACCGTTCTCTATAGCCATATTAGCTACTTCATTATAGACATCTACAAGGATAAGGTTTTTACCCTCGAGCTCTTTTACTTTCCTCAGATTTTCTAGTACAGAATCATCGTCATCATTAGATGCTGCTTCTTGGTTAGCTTCTTCTGTAGTAGTTTCTTCTTGGTTGTTATTTGCTTGTTGTGTATTGTTGGTATCTGTCTCTCCACCACATGCAGTAAGTATAAAAATACACATTATAGATACAATCAAAATCAAAACTGTAAATTTTTTCACATTTATCCCTCCATATAGGTAATACTTTTGCGATTACACAAAGTGCTTTTATGATAACAGATTCTTTGGACAATAACCGTTTTATGCATGGAACGTCTTTTTTTATGCATGAAACGTTTTTTTTATACATGGAACGACTTTTTTTAAGGGGGTTTATCTGATATAATTTAATTGCTGGAAAAAAAGGACGAACTTGTGATAAAAATTGAAATTTGTGACTATGATGTTTCTGAACTTTTAAATATCACAGCTATAATAAATGAATATAGGGAAAAGAAAATATTTAGCTAAGAGATTACATGTAGCTTCTTATAGGGTAGATGCGCTTAAACATTTACACAAGGATAAACTATTTTTTTATTTATATAGATAATTTTATTTTAACACTACGGTACCAGTAGCAAAGGCTAATTATATGGACTTAAAGGCAAGGTATATTGCACACACTTAGCAGAAGGATGGTGAATAAGTATGTTTATTGCATTAAATTATTTTAGCGTACTTATTTTCGGTATTTTGATTATGTCCTTTTTTCTTGACATAAAAATGAACAAGAAAAATGTATTAATTTTATCAGGGTATATAACGCTAGTTGCATTGGTACAGATTGCACTTTATTATGCTTGTGGTTGGGAATTTATAGAAAAATCATATCCTTTTATTGTTCATTTACCACTTGTTGTATTTTTTTGTATTTATTTTAAAAGACGACTTGATTCAGTATTATTTGTTCTTTTTACTGCATATGCTTTTACGGCCCCTAGAAAATGGATAGGAGATTTGGTAGCTTCGTTTTTAAACAACGATCCATATGTATCAATCTTAACCAAGATTATAGTGTCTGTAGTTTTGCTAGTTGTTATTTATATGTTTTTATGTCCCTATGTGACAAAGATAGTTAAATATTCAGGTAGCCGAATTATGATTTTAACTGTAATCCCCGCTATGTCTTATTTTATTACTTATGCCTCAACTGTATATACTGATGTGCTTTACAGTTCAAATGTTTTTGTGATTGGACTGTTAGGTCTAGGCTTAAATTTTTGTGTTTATACTTTTTTGATTGTTTACTTTAATGAATTAGCAAAAAGCTTTGAGTCACAAATTGAACAGACTGTACTTAAAATGCAGATGGAGGCTACTATAATTGAAATAGAAGATTATAAGGAATGCCAGAAACAAACTGCGATATTTAGGCATGACCTTCACCATCATATGAATTATTTAAACACTTGCATTCTAGAAAACAATACTGATGAAGCAATATCATATATTGCTAAAATTAACAGAGATGTAGAAGCGGCACAGATTATCCAATATTGTGAAAACGTTACTATAAATTTAATTCTATCTGCCTATGTTGGCCAAGGTAAAAACAAAAATATCAACATTGAGATTAATACTATTGTGCCAAAGGTTATTCCAATGAACTCAACTGATATTTGTGTAATTTTAGCTAATGGAATAGAGAACGCAATTAATGCCTGTAGTAATGTAGAAAATGAAAATGACAGAAACATAAGAGTGGATTGTAGGTTTAAAAATAAAAAGTTGGTACTTGAGATATGTAACACCTTTTCAGGTGAGATTGAGTTTGAAGAGGATATTCCTATAACTAGAGAGCAAAATCATGGATTTGGAGTAAAAAGTATCATAGCTATGGTTAAAGAATATCAAGGGTTTTATTCTTTTTCACAAGAAAGTGGCATTTTTACAATGCGGGTGATTTTACAATGACAAAATTTCAATGAAGGTAAAAAAGAATAAGTAAAGGCTGTTATACTTAAAGCGGCTGAAGATGAATTTTATATTAATGGAGTTATGTAAGAAACTTTATAATAATAATTTTAAAAGGGGACAAGATATATGAAGAAAATAGGTATTATTATTTGTGGACGTTATCAAAATTGTGGTGGAGGTAAATGTTTTAGAGCTTTAGAAGAACGTGTTGGAGGATTTTCAATTTATCCTAAGGATGAAGAAGTTAAAATTGTTGGTTATTCAAATTGTGGGGGTTGTCCAGGTGGAAATATCGAGTATGTTCCTGAAGAGATGATAAAGAATGGGGCAGAAGTTATACACTTAGCTACTGGCTTAATTGTTGGGTATCCACCATGTCCTAGTATTCATCAATTTAAGGAGTTTATTGAAAAACATTATGAAATACCTGTTGTAGTTGGAACGCATCCAATTCCTATGAATTATTTAAAAGACCATGAAAAAATGTCGTTTTGGGAAAATATGAAGATGAGTGATATTGCTGGAGAACTAATAAAAGAGAGTGAAGAGATAAAGAAAAGGTACTAGTACTAGAATTTCTTTAGGTATTGATGAAATTTTTTTGTAGGTTATTTATAATTTGTAAATAATTAAGTTTAGTATCTAATAATAAAAAAGGCTTTCTCAGAACAAATTCTGAGATTTTCTTTTTTGTTGTATTTTAGTAAAAATAAAATAAAACTAGTTAATAATAAGTTTTTATTTCTTTTGACTAGTTCGTTTGGTTACATCTAGCAAAAATCCATTGGGAATATGTATAAATAAAATGTTATAATGAAGTATAGTTGGAATTATACAGAAAGTAGACATAGTGCTGTTATGCTAAAAATAGAACAAAAAATAAGTTAAGACAAATCTACAATTTATGAGTGATGAGGCATATGCAAAATTTATTACTGATCATATAAATATTTAAGAGATACAGATGATTGGCATAGTTGAGAGGACAATTAAAAAGGTATGAAAACTATAGTGGAGGAAGTAATATGTTGCAACATGTTGATGGCTTTAATAAGGGGAAAAATATTCTAAAAAACGGGAAAAAAACTATAGCGGTATTAGGTGGTTCTTTATCATCTTCATATCAAGAAGGTATAATAAAAGGTGCTTCAGACGCAGTGATTGAAAAGGATTTCAATTTAATATGTTTTTTGGGTGGTCCACTTAATTCTCCAGATTTAACGTCACAATCAAGGGAAAGTATATTCCAATTGGTTGATACAAATTTAGTGGATGGTATTATTATACCTGCTAGTTCACATTTAAGATACCTTAACAAAGAAGATACTCTAGCTTTTATCGAAAAATTTTCTTCTGTTCCATTAGTTAATATTGGAGGTTATATAGAGGGAGTTGTAAATATTGTACCAGACTATGAGGAGGTATTATCTCAGTTATTTGAGCATCTTATTGATGAACATGGATATAAACGTATTGCTCTTTTTAGGGGGCCTAAAAATCATGCTTCATCGGAAGAACGTATGAGCATATATTTAAAACTGCTAAAAAAATATGGTATTCCAATTGATAGTAATTTAATTATTTATGGAGATTTATTAAGAGAAACTGCAAAATATTCAGTAGAGGAATTTTTTGACTTACGTAATGAAAAGTGTGATGTAATAATAGCAGTAAATGATAATCAGGCGTTAGGAATTATAGATAATTTAAAGGAAAGAGGATGTAGAGTACCTCAAGATATTGCTGTCATTGGAACAATGGGAATAGAGGAAGGGATTTTTTCAGAACCATCACTGACTACAATAAGGGAGCCATCTTATGAACTTGGAAGAGCTGCAGTATTTACTCTAGCAGATATATTAGCAGGAATAAAACAACCAACTGTAATAAAAATACCAACGGATTTAATAATAAGAAATTCATGTGGGTGTATACACGAAGTAGTAAAAAGTAAGCAAAAGGATATTTGTATAAATTTAGTCTTATTTGAAGATAAAAATAAGTTTCGTAGTTATATTTTTAATGATACAAAGAAAAAATGTACGGATATTCTTGTGAATTATCGGTGCATATCAAATTATAATGAAATTGATAATATATTGATTAAATTCTATTACGCCCTCATTCACGGGAAATATATTTCTTTTATTGACGAGTTAAGAGGCATACTTATAAATAGATTGAGGAAAACTGAAATATTAGCTTGGTTAGAAATTATATCTGTGCTTCAGTACAAGCTAATACAATTGCAGAAAATTAATGAAGATGGATATAAAATTTTGGAATTTTTAGAGGAGCTTTTAATACTAAAAGATGATATTCAAAATAAAGCTATTATATTCCAAAGCTATAAAGCAGATTATAATATTAGTTGCTTCAAAGAACTTACTTCTAATCTTAACGCATCATTTGACATTAATGCTATTGCAGAATATTGTGTTAAAATTTTTGATATAAAAGATTGTTTTATTTCGGTATATGACAATAGAGATACTGAAAATAGTGAGGCTGTAAATGTAATGATTATGAGAAATAAAAATATTGTAAATATTGATGAAAAAGATAAAAAATTTATTGCTAAATCTCTTTTACCTCAGTGTATAGAAGCTTATAATGAAAGGTATTCACTTTTAGTATTTCCTCTTTCCTTTAGAAAAGAACCATTAGGGTTTTTAATACTTAATCAAAGAAATAGAAAGGGTATTAATTATGAAAATATGCAGGTTAGTATTAGCGCAGCACTAAAAAATGAATTGCAAATTCAAAAACTAAAGGAAGAAGAAGAAAAAATTAAGAGTCTTGCATACTTTGATATATTAACTGGTCTTTCTAATAGAACTATGTTCCAAGATAAGCTTATTAATACAATTAGAATTTCACAAGAAAATAAAAATGAGTTTGCTTTGATGTTTTTAGATATAGACAAATTTAAACATATCAATGATACAATGGGACATGATTCTGGAGATTTGGTTTTACAAAAAATTGCTAAAATATTGATAGATTATATTGGGGAATATGGTTTTATAAGTAGATTTGCTGGGGATGAATTTACTATTATTTTAACGGAAGCAAAAGATAGGAAGAAAATTGGTGAAATTCTAGATAAAGTATTTAAAAAATTGATTTCACCTATAAACATATGTGGCAAAGATATTTTTATTACTATGAGCGTTGGAATAGCAATGTATCCTGAAGATGGAGTAGATTCAGTTAGTATACTTAAAAATGCTGATATAGCTATGTATAAAGCAAAGGATATTGATGGAAATAAATATCTTTTCTATGATAGAAATTTAAGTTAAGTAATTTTAATTTGCTTCAATATATTTAGCCAGCTTATGCAAGTTGGTTTTTTTATGTTTAAAATCTCTATTATATTGATGAAAAATCATTTACATACAGGTATTGATTTGTAAATATAAGTATGTTAATATATTTTACAAAAGGTTAGCCGGCAAAGTGTATTATTTTTATTGGTTAATAATATTTGAGAGCTACTTAAGGAGTGAACAATGATATGAATGAAAATGAAGAAGAAAGAGAACTATATCATCTTTTTCTGTATGTTTCTAAACTTACATTTAATAAAACACATAATCAACTTGAAAAAATAGGATTATACAGAGGACAACCACCATTGTTATTTTCATTATGGGATAAAGATGGTAAGAGTAGAAGTGAACTTTGCAAGATACTTGATTCAAAGCCGGCTACTATTACTAAAATGATAAAGAGGCTAGAAAAATCTGGTTTTGTTGTTAGCAGGCAAGATGGACAAGATTCAAGAGTTTCAAGGGTATTCCTTACTACCAAGGGTAAAGAGATAAGAGGCGAAGTTGAGGAAATTTATAAGAATTTAGAAAAAGAAGCATTCTATGGGTTTTCCGATAAAAAAAGAGAAATACTTAGAGAATTATTGCTTCTTATGAAGTCTAATTTGAAAAATGATTAGATAGAAAGGAGAATAGATATGACAAAATTAATGAAATATTTAATACCATACTTATTATTTGCAATTCTTGCCCCAATTAACGATAATCCTTGCAATAGTAGTTCCTGCAATAACAGTATGCATAGTTATTGTAATAAAGAAAGGATATCCACTATTTATGAAAGTGCAGAGTAGTTTAGATAAAGTTAATAAAGTTATGCAAGAAAATCTCTCAGGTATAAGGGTAGTCAAAGCTTTTGTGAGAAAAGATTTTGAAGAAGAAAGATTTAGAAAAGCTAATGATAACTTAATGGATATCACAGTAAAGGCTACAAAAACAGTTTCGCTTATTACGCCTGTTATGATGCTTTTATTAAATTTAGGAATGATAGCAGTAGTCTGGTTTGGTGGAATTGAAGTTAAGGATGGTAATTTACAAGTAGGAGAGGTAATGGCATTTATAAATTATCTTTTGCAATTATTAATGGCACTTATGATGGTAGCTACAATTTTTATGAGGGTTTCTAGAGCGGAGGCTTCTGCTAGTAGAATTCTTGAAGTATTAAATACTAATGAGGATATTGTTGATGCAAAAGATAGCCACGAGATTAAGGAAACTAATGGACAGTTAGAATTTCACAATGTATATTTTAGCTACGGTGAAAATGAAAAAGATGAAGTTTTAAAAAATGTCAGCTTTACAGCGAGTAGAGGTGAAAAAGTAGCTATTCTTGGGGCTACAGGTTCTGGCAAAACAACGCTTATAAGTCTTATTTTAAGACTTTATGATATTGATGAAGGTAAAATAACATTAGATGGAAAAGATATTAGAAAAATAAAAATAAAATCTTTAAGAAAAAGTATAGGAATTGCAATGCAACAAACAATACTTTTCTCTGGCAGTATAGCCGATAATATACGTTATGGTATTCCACAAGCATCATATGAAGAGGTACAAGAGGTGGCAAAAATAGTACAAGCAGACGATTTTATAAGTAAAATTGAAAATGGTTATGAAACAACATTAGGACAAAGAGGAGTTAATTTGTCAGGTGGACAAAAACAGCGTATTGCTATAGCAAGAGCGTTAATTACAAAACCAGCTATTCTTATTTTAGATGATAGTACTAGTGCTGTTGATGTAAAGACAGAAGTTCTTATTCAAAATGCACTTAAAGAAAAATTTAAAAACACAACTGTTCTAATGGTTGCTCAGAGAATAAGTAGTGTTCTAGATGCAGATAAAATATTAGTACTTGCAGAAGGTAAAATTGTTGCTCAGGGTAAACATGACGAACTTATTAAATCTAATGAAGTATATAAGGATATTTATAAATCGCAATTAGGTGAGGTTGGTGAATATTTTGGGTAATAATAAAAATGAAGTTAAAGAAGTTAGTATGCCTATGTTTGAAAGAAGAGGGCCAGGTCATAGAAACGTGGAAAAAGTTAAAGTAAAAGATGCAAAAAGAACTTTGAAAAGAATTTGGACATACATGAAAAGACAGAAAATAAAATTGATTATTATACTATTGATTGTAACTATAACAACATTGCTTGGTCTTTTAGGAACATATCTTATAGCAAAGGCTATTGATGATTATATTGTACCGAAAGTATTAGATGGACTAATAAAAATAATAATATTAATGGTTGCTATACAAGTTACAAATGCAACGTTAACATTATTTCAAACATATATCATGGTAGGAATTTCTCAAAGGGTTGTAAGAGACCTTCGCTTCGATTTGTTTTCAAAATTTCAGACATTGTCTTTAAGATTTTTTGATAAGAAATCTAATGGAGAACTTATGAGTAGGCTAACTAATGATATTGAAAACGTAAGTAATACACTAACGCAGAGTGTAACACAGCTTATTTCAAGTGTACTAACAGTTATAGGCGTTACTATAATAATGCTTATTTTAAATTGGCCACTAGCCATTATAACTATTCTTACAATCCCACTTAGATTAATAATGACTAAATTTATTACAAATCATACTAGGGAGAGCTTTAGAGCTAAACAGAAAAATTTAGGGTCTCTAAATGGTATGGTTGAAGAAACATTGACAGGTCATAGAGTTGTAAAAGCATATTGCAAAGAAGAAGAAATGATAAAAGATTTTAAATCTATTAATAAGAAGTTAAAAGAGGCATCTGTAAAAGCAGAGATTTTTGGTGGATTTATGGGCCCTGGAATGAATTTAATAAACAATCTAACCTTTGCTATTATAGCAGGATCTGGTGGATATATGTCTGTTAAAGGACTGGTAAGTGTGGGGATTATTGCAGCATTTTTGAATTATTCAAAACAATTTGGTAGACCTTTAAATCAGATTGCAAATTTGTATAATACTATACAATCAGCCATAGCAGGTGCTGAAAGAGTATTTGAGATTATGGATGAAAAGCCAGAATTAATCGATAAACAGGATGCATTAGATTTAAAAGAAATCAATGGTGAAGTAGTATTTAATAATGTAAGTTTTGGTTATGATAAAAATGTGAAAATATTAAAAAATGTTAATTTCGAGGCAAAAAAAGGTGACACTATAGCTTTAGTAGGCCCAACGGGAGCTGGTAAAACAACAATAATCAATCTTCTTACACGATTTTATGATATTGATGACGGGGAAATTTTAGCTGATGGTATTAATATAAAAAATGTAAAAAAAGATAGTTTAAGAAAAAATCTTGGTATTGTATTACAAGATACTTATCTTTTTTCTGAAACTGTAAGAGAAAATATAAGATATGGTAGATTAGATGCTAGCGATGAGGAGGTTGAAGAGGCTGCAAAGCTTGCAAATGCAGACCGATTTATTAGACATCTTCCACAGGGTTACGATACTATTCTCTCAGAAGAAGGAAGTAATTTAAGTCAAGGACAAAGACAGCTGTTGGCAATCGCAAGAGCTATACTTAAAGATCCTTCCATACTGATACTTGATGAAGCTACTAGTAGTGTTGATACTAGAACGGAAGTTCATATTCAGCAAGCAATGCTTAACCTTATGAAAGGACGTACTAGCTTTGTAATTGCACATAGACTTAGTACTATAAGAGATGCTGATACTATTTTGGTAATTGATAATGGTGAAATTATAGAAAGAGGAACACATGAAACTTTATTAGAGAATAAAGAATTTTATTATAATTTATATACTAGTCAATTCAGGTAATGAAAAGTGAAAATTAGTTAAGAATACTTTTTGATTAATATAAGTTACAGATATTATTTTTGTAACTTGAATATAGATTTTTTATATAAGATAATAAAAGTAATAGATAGAACCTGAGTTTTCATTGACTAAGGGTTAAGGCGCATAATCAACGTCTTTAAATATTTTATTAATTAAGGAGGTCTGATATGAAGAAGTACGTTTGTACAATATGTGGGTATGTATTTGATGAAGAAAAAGAAGGAAAACTATGGGAAGACCTTCCCGAAGATTGGCTTTGCCCTTTATGTGGGGCATCTAAATCAGAATTTGAATTACAGGGACAAGCAACCGCTAACAATGTAACTAAAGTTGATTATGTAATGGATGAAGATCTAAGAGAATTAAAGCCACATGAAATGGCTACGATATGTTCAAATTTGGCCAAGGGATGTGGAAAACAATATTTAGATTTGGAAGCTAAAGCTTTTTTGCAACTTGAAGAGTATTTTAATAAAAAAAGCTTAGCTAGAAGCGAAGCTATTATTAGTGATTTTATTAAAAACATTAATGATGAAATTAGCGGTGAATATAAAGAGGCCAATGCAATAATTGATGAAACAGAGGATAGAGGTTCAAAAAGAGCTTTAGTTTGGAGTGAAAAAGTAACTAGAATGTTAAAGTCTGTTTTAGATAGATATGAAGTAGAGGGCGATTCTTATTTAGAAAATACAAAGATATATGTTTGTGAAATCTGTGGGTTTATATATATTGGTGATGATTTACCAAAGGTATGCCCAGTTTGTAAGGTGCCTAATTTCAAATTAAGAGAAGTGGGGAGGGACTAAAATGCATGCATATAGAAATATAGAGTTATGTACAAAAGATTGTTTGTGTTTGTATGTATGTCCAACTGGAGCTACAGACACAGAAACAGGTCAAATAGATTTTGAAAAATGTATTGGTTGTGGTAAGTGTGCAATGGCTTGTCCATCAAAAGCTATAACAATGATACCTAAAGAATATCCAAAACAACAAGATAAGAAAAATTCAGTAGTTAATGCTTTAAGGAAAATCTCGGACAATAAAATTGAGCAGGAGCAACAGGCTAGAATTTTAGCTAAAATAGAGAAAAATCCTATAAAGAAACAGTTATTTCAAGCAGTAGCTCAATCAAATAGGATAATGGCTGAAGATATAATTCGTGAATCTGGGTATATGATTCCACAGAGTGGTAATGTAAACAAATTCTTAAATTCATTAATGAAATCAGAAGATAAAGAATTACCAAAAGAAGCAGTAGAATTATTATTAAACAAACTAAAATTTAATGAGAAAGAGGAGATTAACAATATGGCAAATATTGAAAAGTGGAAATGTAGTGTGTGTGGATACGTACATGAAGGACCTTTAGAGGATGATTTTATTTGTCCAGTATGTAAGCAACCAGCTTCTGTATTTAATAAAATAGAAGAAGATAATAAAAATAAATATGCAGGAACAAAGACTGAGAAGAATTTGCTAGAAGCATTTGCAGGGGAATCTATGGCAAGGAATAAGTACACTTATTTTGCCAAAGTTGCTAGAGAAGAAGGTTATGATCAAATTGCAGGAATATTTGAACATACAGCTCGTAATGAGCAAGAACATGCCAGGGTTTGTTTTGAAGAATTAGGTCATATAAATTCGACAGCAGAGAATTTACTCTATGCAGCTGAAGGTGAAAATTATGAATGGACTGACATGTATGACAGATTTGCAAAAGAAGCGGAAGAAGAAGGATTCAAAGGATTAGCAGAACGTTTTCGCAGAATAGCAGCTATTGAAAAAGCTCACGAAGAAAGATACCGTAAATTACTTGATAATGTAGAAATGAAGAAGGTTTTTGAAAAGAGTGAAGAAACAATGTGGGAATGTCGTATATGTGGTCATTTAGTTATTGGTAAAAAAGCACCTGGGGCATGCCCAGTATGTGGATATACTCAAAGTTACTTTGAAGTTAGAAAAGAAAATTATTAATACACTATAAATGTTAAATAGGTAGTGCGAAAGCACTGCCTATTTAACATTTATTTTCTATTTCAAATTTCACTTCTTTTGGCATTAAATCTAGTAACATATCAGCCGTTTTTTCAGAGGGAATTAAAGCGCCATTGTTTAACCAGTCTATTGTAGTTTGGACTACTCCATGACAAAAAAACTCTAAAGCAAATTTGAATTCTACTGATTGATTGTCAATAGGAGTATTGGTATTTTCGTATATCTTTTTGGACAGAGAATTAAAAATTCTATAAAATTCGTGATCTGCTAGTGAATTTTGACCTTTATATCTGTAGGCATTTTTAAGAACATGAGAATATTCTTTATAAAAATCACATTTTTTAACTAAATTATCATGAATCCCTTTTAAGGTATTAGTATCAGTAAATAATGTTTCTACTTTTTCGTCATAAAACCAATTAATTACATCGTACTTATCCTTGAAGTGTCTATAAAAAGTTTGTCTAGTTATGTTTGAAGCTACAGCGATATCCTTAACAAAAATATCATTCAAATTTTTAGTTGTCATTTGATTAATTAATGTATTTACAATATGTAATTTAGTATCATTGCTTTTCATAAACTCATCCTTTTTATAATTATAATTAACTTTATGATTTTTTCAATATGAGTAGAAAGGGAGGTGTTTCTCTATTTATTATAGCATATGCCAATAACAATATAAATAAAAATAATTACTTTACATAATTTGTAATTATTTTGATACGTATCTGTAATATTTTTGTTTGTTTTACTACTAATTAACTTGATATAATAATGTAAGAATAAATATTATTATAAAAGGAGATTTATAATGAATAAAAAAACCATATTGTTATTAAGTGTTTTTACAACTGGTATTTTGCTATTCACAGCTTGTGGTAATGATGCGAGCAATAATACAGGAAATACAGGAAATACTGTTACTGCAGAAGAGCAAGAAGATGTAGATACAAATAATTCTTCTGAAAAAGATGATTATGAATTAAAAGACATAAAAAATGTGGGAATTAATGGTAACTTTGAATATGATATAACTTACCCTGAAGTTTCAGGTATAACTAATGTAGAGGTCCAAGGAAAAATTAATAATCTTATTAAAGAAAAGTTTGCTATAGATGAATCATCTATAGATGATTCGAAAGAAACGTATACTATTACTTATAAAACACAACAAAAAACTAGTGAAATATTAAGTTTAGAAATTAATTCCTCACTCTATTTTGATGGAGCAGCTCATCCTAATAATGCTATTGATGCCATTACTATTGATATGAAAACAGGCGAAGAAATCAAACTTCAGGATTTATTTAAAGCTGATGTAGATTATGAAACTTCTTTAAATGAGATATTAAAGAAAAGAATGGAAGAAACAGAGTACCAATTATATGAAGAGTATAATGGAATAGAAGAAAATCAAAGTTTTTATCTAACAGATTCAAGTATAGTTTTCCTATATAGTGAAGGGGCTTATGCTCCATATGCAGTAGGTAATATTTATTTAGAAGTAGGCTTTGATGAAGTAAATGAACTCCTTAAATAAATGTTAATACTTTGAATTATATTTAGAAATATTAGAAATATTAGAAAGCAAGTTAGTCTGCAAGCTTCTAGCAAAAATCAATTTTTATTTTTGCTAGAAGCTATAATAGGCGAACTTGCTTAATTTTTTTCTGAAAATGATATTGTAGTTGGAGTTTAACTAAATTACTTTTGTTGCACAACCATATTATTAGCAGTAAATTAACCTATTTTTCTAGCGGGGCAATTTTTAGAAAATAATTTAACATCATTAGTGAAAACAAATTTTCTTTGAGCCCAAAAACTAAAGGTAAATATAATTATTTCGGCAAGAAGTTTTGAAATAATTAAGTTTATTTCTATAACTTCATTGAACATATGGATTATTCCATAGTTTCCCATCATAACAAAGAAGGCAAGAATAAAGTATTTTGGCAGAGATTTTTTAACTGTAGAATTTTTGAATTTTGAAAATACGAAAAATTTATTTATAGTGTAATTAAATATAGCACTGAAAATTCTTGCACCCACTACTGCAATTAAGAGATTTGAAGTTAAAAATTGTAGTAGTACAACTAAAACAAAGTCTAATATACCTGATGTTATCGAGGAAAGACTAAATTTTACTATAGGGAAATACACCTTTGCAGAATCTCTAAATGTACGAAAATGTGAAGATTTATTTTCTTCTAGGTAAATAGTTTCTATATCAATTTCTTTGAAACTATAGCCAGATGGGGCAGCTTCTAAAAGTTGGTTCATTTCGTATTCAAAACGGTCTCCTGAAATTTCATAAAGCCACTTAAGCATATGAGGAGGAAATCCTCTAAGTCCTGTTTGTGTATCATATACCTTTACTCCACTTGCAAAAGAGAAGACACCTCTAGTCATACTATTTCCAAAAGAACTTCGCAAAGGTACATTGCCGGTAAAACGTCTGCTACCTAATATTATATTGTTATCATATACATTGATTTCTTTTGCAACTCTTATAATATCTTCTGGTGAATGTTGACCATCACAATCAGCAGTTATAATTCCTTCCTTTTCTGCTAGAGTTTCTATATATTTAAAACCTACTTTTAGGGCATATCCTTTACCTCTGTTTATATCTTCAGTAATGACTGTACACCCTAATTCTCGTGCAAGGTCAAATATGTTTTTATAGTCTTTTCCACTTCCATCATCTACAATAACGATATTGTAATTACATTTTAATTTCAATTTTTCTATCAGATTTATCATTCGCATAGTTGGTTCATAAGCTGGTATTAGTATTATCATAATATAACAACTCCTTTCAATTTAAGTATTTTGATTTTATACTTATAAAACTATTCTGTTATAAAAATTATATCGCTGACGCTTCGCTCTTCCCCTTTGCCAAGGGGGTCATTTACTACATTCCCCATAAAGTACATTGTTGAAGAACCGCCTCCATCTAAATTGTAGGCCTCAGTGCAACCTAGTTCATCAAAAACATTTGCAAATTCTGATAGGGTCATACCTTTGCTATATCCTGTATCTCTTCCATCCACTACGATGAAAACAAAATGATTAGGTTCTATCATACCTATGCCTGTTCTAGGATTTGAACCGTCGATTGTACGGTTTCCAAAATTGCTGTCTATCTTAGTGTCTGTAAAGTCTTTAGTAACCTCTCCATCTGAGATAAGTATAGGGCCAAAAGAGTAAGTATTTGTAACTCCCATATCTAGTAATTCTTCAGAAGATACTTCTTCTTCATCATAGGTTAGTAAACTACCGTCGGTATAAAATGCAGCACCAGTTCTAGTAGGAATATCTCTATAGAGCACTCCGTTACGTATCAAAACTCCATCGCTTCTAAATCCATAATAGTCTCCGTTTATAGCAAAAATTGCATCATTATTTTCGGCTATTTCTGAGGTAGTCTCTACAATATTGCTACCGAATGCATTTTTTGCAAAGGCAGAATTAAGATATGTAGAATCTTCAAGTATAATATCCGCAACAAAATAAGTTATCTTGTCACTACCAGAGCCAGTTTCAATTTTTTCAATATTTATTTCAATATTATCGCTTTTATAGGTAGAGTCATCATAATAGATATTATTTGAAGTTGTGGTAGCATCAGTATCAGAATCGATGCTGTCTATAGTAGTATCAGTGGTATTGGTATCAGCAAAAGTATTTATAGAAGTAGGCTCTACTACTACTTCAACTTTTTCAATTAAATATCTGTCAGCGAGAGCATATAGTATGATTGCAATTAGTAGCATTACAGTTGAAGAAATTATTATTATTTTTTTATTTACTTTAGTATTCAATCTATTTTTGATTTTAATCATCTCCTTAGAGCGAATTGTTTTTTTAGTATAGTTATATATTAGTTTAGTAGGCTTAAATTAACCTTAAAAAAATAGTAAATTCAGTAATAGATAACTTGACACTATTGACGAAATATGTCGATATGATATCATGATATTAACAACAATAAAGTTATATTAAAGATATACTAAAATATAGAAGGAAATCTATTAAATTTTCGACTAAATATTGAGGGGTTGATTATTATAATCTGGAAACGGAAATCAAAAGGTCTTACGCTACTAGAATTGATAATTAGTATAGCTTTACTCGCCATAATAATTATTCTTAAGAAGATGGAGATACATCAGTTTTAGGGGAGATGGTGATTTACGCAGGAAAATTAACTATAAAAAACAATACAATAATAGATTCGAGTGGAGTACTATATATAGATGGTGATGCCACAATTGGATATAACAACGAGTTCAAAGGGAGCATAGTTGCTAATGGAGAAATTAAAATAGGGAAAAATAAAAGTTTAACAATGGGTGATGGTGGAACTATAAAAGGGAATTTGCATGCCATTGGCAAAGTAGATATTGGCAAAGATGGAACCTTAACAGGTGATATAAAAACTAATGATGAAATAGATGTTGGGGATGGTAAAGTCATATATGGTGATTTGTATGCAGATAAAAAAGTAGACATTGGTAGTAATGGAAGCCTAACAGGAAGTATACAAACTAATGATGATATTACAATCGGAAACAATAAGTCTATATTAGGTGATTTATATGCCATGGAAAAGGTAGACATAGGTAACAACGGAAGTTTAACAGGAAAGATAGAAACTAATGATGAGATAATAATCGGTACATCTAAAAATATTGATGGCGATTTATTTGCAATTAAGGATATAACGCTTAAAAATAATAGTATTATTAATGGAAATGTTATTACTAATGGAAGTATAAAGACATCTAATAATGTATCTATAAATGGTGATCAAACTGAAAACGCAAACCTTGATAACTATTCTGAAATTGAGCCTGTTAGTTTTTCGTTAGAATACTTAGATTTAGTAGATATTACTATACCTAATATGGAATTAAAAGTAGAAAGCTTTTATAATAGCAACGGTTACTACAATTTAGATTCCGATACTACGAATAATTATTCAAGTTATAGAAAATTTTATTCAGAAGATGATGTAGACAAAGATATATTTACAAAGATTCATAATTTTCCATCTGAAGAAATTATAATAGTAAGTAAAGGTGATATTAATATCGATTCCTATAATCAATTAAAGGGAGTGCTTGTAGCTGAGGGGAATATCACACTAAAAAACATACAAGGTTTTGAGGGTATTATAATTTGCAACGGAGAATTCAAGTATGAAAACGCATATGGTACTATTACATTAACAAGTATAAGTGACTATTTTGATTCAGCGGATGAGTATCCTTTTATTATGACAAATCCTTAATTAACAATAACGATAAAATTATTAAGGGTTTCTTTGTTAAAGGGTAAGATATAAATGATTTTCTTGATGCTCCAAAGGCGACGAAATTGGCTAAAATATGATATAATAAATTTAGTAGATTTTGGGAGGAATACCATGAGAAAATATATGAAATACATTTTAGCATTTGCTCTATTTATAATTATTTTTCTTTTTCAAACGTTTCTTTATCATCCACGTGGAATCGAAATTGCAAAATGGCAAGTTGCTACTTGGGATACTATGAATGATTCTGACTCATTTATTGCCCCTTTCAATTATGGTGTAACTAAGTCAGGGATCTACTATCTTTCTAGTCAGTTTGACGAAAATATGGAATTATATGATTCTATTTATATACAAAAACCTCTTGGATATGCATTTGAAGTATATTTTAATGAAGTTATGATTTACTCACAAGGAGATATGGACTACCCCACAGCTAATTTGTGGAATACATCATATTTAATAACAATACCTGAAGCATTAAAACAAAAAGAGAATTCTATTGAGATGAAAGTTTATGCACTTCACGATGTAGGTTTTATTTCTATACCAAGCTTAGTATTGAAAGATGATATTCATTGGGTCAATCTTCTTCAGAATATTTATACTAATTTTTTCAATGATATATGTATTGGAATATGTATTTTTTTGGGTATTATATTGCTATTGTTTTCTAAACATAATTATACACACAAAATATCTTATCAGTTACTTGCAATGGCTGCCTTTTTCTATGCAATACATAGTTTAGATTATAGCTATAGGCTATTTACGGGTTCATTAACTTCATATTTCATCTTTCGCAAAATAATTATATCTTCCTTTGTTATTGCTCTATATTTGTTAATATATGGTTTGAATACTTATTTTTATAATGTAAGACTTCCTAAATATGTACATATACTTTTTATATTGAGCTTGATGCCAATATATGCGGCACAAAACTATATATGTCTTAATAATATTAAAATATATTACTATATATTTGCACTTATAGGAATTATATTCCTAATAATAGAAGTATATGTTCGCAGAATTACACAGCTACAGTTTTCTATTTCCTTTCTTAGTCTTACTTTAATTCATAATTTTATATTATTTATATTTAATATTGCTGAACCGGCATTTTTTAATATTGGTATTTTTGTTTTGCTTATTGGAATTACCTATTCTCTTATTATGGAATATTCAGAAATTGCACAAAAGAACAATTTTCTGAGCCATAAAGTAATCACAGATTCTTTAACCAATGCTTATAATAGGGAATTTATTAATAGTGTACAATGTACTCCGGGCGACATTATAATGTTTATTGATTTGGATAATTTTAAAAAGTACAATGATGCATATGGGCACCAGGCTGGTGATACACTACTTATTTCATTTACAAATTATGCAAAAAAATTGTTACAATGTGAAGATTATTTTATACGCTATGGTGGGGATGAATTTATCATCATTAAGAAAGATGCTACGCCTGAAACTGGCAGCACTATTACTAGGGAACTAGATGAATTTGCCCATAGCATCAATGAATTTGGTGGTATATCCTATGGAGTTTTTCCTTACGAGCAATCAATTTTTAATACTATGCAAGAGGCTGATAAACAAATGTATCAAATGAAAGCTGGCAAGAAAGATAAAAAATAACTATAGAATCAAATGCTCAATGCATTAGAATTTGAAGAATTTATTGCAAAGTAATATCATGTAACGTACAAAACAAAGAATAAAAGAGAGGTATAAAAATGAAAATAGCTATAGCTCAAACTGATATAAAATTTGAAGAAAAAATATATAATTGGGAAAAAGCCAAGGAAATAGTAAGAGAAGCAAAGAACAATAAAGCCGAATTAGTAGCTTTCCCAGAAATGAGTTTTACAGGATTTTCAATGAATATTTCAGAAACCAGCGAAAAAAATTGCGAAACGCTGGAATTCATGAAAAAATGTGCTTTAGAAAATGGGATAGCTATAGCAGCGGGTTGGGTTAATAAGTGCAAAGATAAGGCTGAGAATCATTATTCTGTAGTTGATAAAGCGGGCAAAATTATCTCGGATTATGTAAAAATCCATCCATTTACTTATGGAGGAGAAGATGAGTTTTTTATTGCTGGTGATAAGATAACCAATGTTGATTTTATGGGAAGAAAGATTTGTACTTTTATATGTTATGATCTAAGATTTCCTGAAATATTCCGTAGAGTTGTGGATGAGGCCGATATTATTATTATACCTGCAAATTGGCCTGCAACCCGTGATACACACTGGCGAAGTCTTTTGCAAGCTAGGGCAATTGAAAATCAATGTTATATTGTAGGTGTAAATTGTGTTGGCAATCAGCAAAATATTCATTATTGTGGCAGTAGTTGTGTTATCAACCCGAATGGTGTGTTTTTGCAAATTGCTAGTGAACATGAAAGTTTGTTTTTAGTTGATATACGGGATGATGTTGATAAATATCGCGAAGAATTTCCTGTTTTGAAGGATAGAAAGAATTGGGTTTGATAGAGTCTTTGAAAAAACAAGAATTGATATCTTAATTGATATCAATTCTTGTTTTTTATAATAAGTTAATCTTCTACATCAAAAGCTTCCAATTTACTCTCTTTTTTGATGGGCATAGAATCACCGTGTTTTACAAAAAATAGAGGGATAGCTGATAGGGCAATAAAAATAGCTCCATAAGGGAATAAGGTCCAATAGCCAACATATTGTAATAAAAGACCCGATAGAATAGGCGTAACTATTTGAGAAGACATAGATGCAGTATAATAAAAACCAGTGTATTTTCCTATGTCAGAGCCCTCACTTAAGGATACTATCATAGGATATGAATTAACATTAATAGATGCCCAACCAATACCTGCTAGACCAAATAGGAATAATATGATAATGCTAAAGGATTGGAAGAAACCGGCGATTAAAAATGCAAGACTTAACATAAAAATACCTATAAAAATAGTTTTTTTACGGCCTATTTTTGTAGCAATATTTCCTATTGGTATAAAGGCTATTAAAGCTACTACTTGAGCAACAATTAATGCATAGGCATATAAACCACCGTCCAAATTCCATTTGACAACGGCATATTTTGAATAAGCACTTATTATTGCATTATAACCAAAGAACCATAAAAATATTGCACTTAGCATAAAGATTAAACTCTTTCTTTTTTCAGGTGATAGTTTGGATTTTGTTATAGTCTCTTTTTTTTCGGTGAAACCATTTTGATTTTCAATTTGCTCTTTCTCAGCATTGAATTTTTTTTCATCTCCAAAGATGGAAAGAATAATAACACCTAATAACATTATGATGGCAACGCTTACAAATAATATTAAATAGCTAGGATTATCTCCTTTAGGTACTAATAATGCAATTAATACAAGGGCAATAATACCACCAACTGTACCCATTAAATTAATAATAGCATTAGCTTTTGAAAGCAATGGTTTTGGTGTTATATCTGGCATTAGAGCAACGGCAGGTGAACGATAAGTGCTCATAGCTAGTAAAACTATACCCAAAAATATAACAAAAGGTACAAAAGTAGTTGGTGTATTAAATATTACTAAAAATATCATAGAAATAACAGCTGTGATTGTACCGAACAAAATGTACGGTTTTCTTTTACCAAACTTTGAATTTGTTTTGTCAGATAGCATACCAAAGAGTGGAAGCATAAATAGAGCTAGGACATTATCAGCTCCCATAATAGCACCGGCTAAAGCTTCATTCATGTCAAATGTTGTTTTTAAGATGAGAGGTATAACATTGTTATACACCTGCCAAAAAGTACAGATTGTCATAAAGGCCAGACCAATTAAAACGGTTCTTTTCGTGTTTAATTTCATATTCAGTCTCCTAACAAATTATTTGATTTTTTAAAGCTTAAACATAATCGATATATAGTACCTATATATATAAATTATAACATTTTATCGAAATAATGCATGTAAAATTTAAATTAAATTATTCGATTAAATTTCTTTGTTTTTACATAATAAAACTGTTGGAAATTTGCTTATGGCATAGTGAATTTAAAGTTTTTTAAGATTATGTTTATGGACATAAGTTGAAAATATTTTCTAAAAAGAATATAATTTGGAGTATAAGTTATTTTTTATAAGCATTATTTATATATGAAGAATATGGAGAAATGTATGGCAATTAGCAAGGGATATAAGAGAGCACTTTGCTGGTCAGAAAATCTGTTAATATAAAATTTCATGAATGAAATAGCTAGCTTTTTTAAACTAGCATATGTGCTAAAAAATCTTGATAATTTGAATGCATCCAATTAGGGTGAGGTGACTGAAATGAATTCAGTGCTAATAATTAGTATAATAATATTGATTATTGCAATTACCATGTCTATGGTAGGAAAAGGTGGAGGTAATTTTTACGTATTAACCATGGTGCTAGCTGGGGTTTCAATGCATAATGCAGCTACTACATCACAGCTTATAATGATGGGAACAGCAATTACCTCAATGATTGTTTTCAATAAACATAAAAAAGTTGATTGGAAACTAGCATTGATTATTGATCCACCTACGGATATTATGGCTTTTGTTGGAGGGTATTTCGCTGGAAATATTGAAGGAACTACTTTAAAATTAATGTTTGCTATATTATTAATAGTAATATCAATTTTTATGTTTATTCCAGTGAAAGAAAAACCTATAGAGCAAAAGAAAAAATTTGGTTATTGGAATAGAACTTTCGGTGATTATAAATATACCGTTAATTTATGGGTTACGCTGCCTATTACAGCTGCAGTAGGTTTTTTTGCTGGTGCAATTGGAATTTCAGGAGGAGCTTTTAAAATTCCTCTTATGGTTATGCTATGCGGAATACCTATGGAAATAGCTGTGGGAACTTCATCAGCAATGGTTGCAGCTACAGCTTTGATGGGATTTATAGGACATAGTATTAATGGTGATTTTAATCCTCAGTTAGCTATACCACTTACTATTGTTGCAATAATTGGAGGATTAATAGGAAGTAAATATGCTATTAAAAGCAAACCTAAAAACTTGAAAAAAATCTTTGCTGTAACAAATCTATTAGCAGCAATAACTATGATAATCAATATTCTTAAGTAAGTTGATATTAAATATGGAATAAAGATTGAAGATGTAATTGAATAAATAGTAATTATTAAGCCAGTTTTTTGATGTAAAAGTCATTTTGACTGGTTTTTTATCTGTTATTGGAAAATATTTATAATGAATTTATTGACATAATTGGAATGGGGGGGGGTAAAATGATGAATGTAGATAAGCTTGTCTATGTTTTTGATTAATAGGCCTATGTAATTGCAAAGATTAAAAAAAATTATTTGGTAATGATTAAAAATTAAAACTTCCCTATTTTTATTTATAAATAAGAATGGGGAAGTATGAGATTATTAGAAGTATATGTTATCTAAATAGTTAAGGAGTGCGGAGGGGTTTTTTGAAAGGAATTAAGTATATCGTTAGTTTTTGTGTTATCTTTATAGGTATTTTAATAATAGGTGAAAGTCATATTTTTTATTTAGACAATTTTTATACACTATATGATAATACTACATTGTATTTACAACATGATACAACTAGTGAAGAAATGATTGCTGATATACTAAATTCAGCACATCGAAATAAAGTTGAGGTATTTACCTTCACGCGAACTCAGAGGGATGTAGTTAATACTGAATATGATATTTATGCAACGGCAGGGACTGAAAAATATATTAATGAAAATTCAAATATATTTGAAGGGAACTATACAAGTCTTTTTGTAGGAAACACTAATTTTAAATTTAATGATTTTAATGATATACATAGCATAGAGAATATGCATGATTATTATTTTATTGGTAGTGAAGAGCAGGTTTACCAATTCAAGATGGATTTAATTAATAAATATGCAGGGAATCACCCTAAACAAGGATATATTGATAAAGAAGCAAGAAATAATACAGTTGCTATATGGATACTTATTATCAGTATTATTTTATTATTATCTTTTTATGATATTCTTTCACAAAAGAAAGAAAATGTTGTTAGAATATCTATGGGAGAAAAAATAAGTAAAATCATTTGGACAAATATTATCTTAGATTCTTTAGCGCTTATTGTGATTTTTATCGTAATATTATCTGTTTTATCAAGATATAGTTATGTGTTTTTTAATTTTAAAATTTCTATAATATTATTTATCATTTTACTATTTATCAATGGAACTTTATATTTAAATTTATATTTTTATGATATAAAAGAAGTTTTTTCTAATAGTAAAGGATCTAAAAAATTATTATCAATTAATTATGGACTGAAATTAGTAACAACTATTATTACGATTTTTATAATATCTAGCAATATAGCTTTTAGTGCTCAATCGTATAAGTTGTACAAGCAAAAGTCTTTTTTTGAAAAACATTCAGATTATTACTATATCAAGTTTATGTATAGACCAATTGTAAAAAATGATGGATCTATGAAAGATACATGGAATGAATCTGAAGCTGTTCAGTCAAGATTTTACAAAGAATTTTTTGAGAAATTTCATTCAACTGCACTAAAAGATAATTCTGGTTATATAGAGCAAGAAGCTATTATAGCAAATAGAAATTCTTTTGATTACTTATCAAGCAAAATAGATGAATTAAGGGATAGTGATTTAGATAAAGATGTTTATTTTATGCTACCTGAAAAGATGAAAGAAAATCCCGAAATAATTGATAATCTATATGGAAAATTATGTTCTAGGGAAGAAACTAAATTTGATTATGAAGTGATTTATTACCATGAAGATATAGAGGTTATTGGAATAGATGAAGATAGTATTTACGGAAGTAATTTAGTTAAAAATCCTTGCATTAGCTATATTAATATATCGTTGGATAAAGCAGGAAGTAATAATATTTATTTAAATAACTTAGATTATTTAAATGATGTTATGTATAAAATATCATCAGATAATGAATTTAATGAATTCAATGAATTTTTAGTTGAACATAATTTAAAAGATGAAGAAGTTTATAAAATAAACGTTCTAGAAAAATATGAAAATAGTTGGATTATAGCAAAAAGAGTTTTATATATCAATTTAGTATTTAGTGTTTTAGTTTTATTTTTAGAATTTATTATTATTAATTCAATTATTAGATTGGAATATGAAGTAAATGCTATTGAACTTTCTATTAAAAAAGTTATGGGATATAGTGTTCTAGAAAAGAATTGGAAAATTATTATGATGACAGTTATAACTACAATATCCAGCATACTAATTTCCGTAATTGTTGTAAAAGTAATGGAAATTAAGGAAGTTTATTATTTAGCTTTTGGGGGAAGCATGATTCTAATACTAGAATTATTTGTTATTACATTTTACATACGTAGGATTGAGAATTGTAAAATTCAAAAAATATTGAAAGGAGGAAATTTATGATTGAAATAAAAAATTTAACTAAAAAATTTGATAATAAAACAATCTTATCGAATTTTAATCTGAATATAGAGAATGGAGATTTTATAATATTTTCAGGTCCAAGTGGTTGTGGTAAAACAACTTTATTAAATATGATTGGAGCTATAGAAAAAATAGATAGTGGTGAAATAATTGTTGATGGTATAGATATTAAAAATAAAAGAAATCACTTAAAGTATTTTAGAACAAAAATAGGTTTTTTATTTCAAAACTTTGCATTAATTGATAATAAAACGGTAAAAGATAATTTGAAATTTATCCGGAAAGATTGTAAGACAAATTTATCAATAGAAGATGCGTTAAAGGGTGTGGGCTTAGAGGAAAAAATAGATGAAAAAGTATATACATTATCAGGTGGAGAACAGCAAAGAATTGCATTAGCCAGATTAATGCTTAAAAAATGCGATATTATATTGGCGGATGAACCTACAGGATCTCTTGATAAAACGAACGCAGGAGCTGTACTTAATATTTTAAAACAGTTAAATGAACAAGGAAAAACAATTATTCTGGTTACACATGATGAGGACATAAAAAAAGTAGGAAATAAGGTGATAAATTTATGAGTAAGATTAATGGGAAAAGAATTCTTTTGTTTATTATTCTAGTATTTGTAGTTTTAAATTTAAGTTGGTTTTTGATAACAACGCTAAAGTACAATAAATATATAAAAGCTGTACCTAAAAATGAATTTGGCTTGTATGGTATAAAAAAAGAAGATGGATATACTTATAGTGTTAAAAAACCAGATTATTTACATTATACAGGAAATTTGGCAGTATCTAATATGGAAAAAGGTGAACTTTTAATTGTATGGCCATTGATATTTGGAGGGTATAAATATGGTTTTAGCATACAGTATGCTGAAGGAGCATATGAAATTTATGTTGATGAAAATATGAAGCCAATAAATGAAGATGATATGGATGCTATTCAAGAAATTGAAAAACATAAAGATGAACTAGAGGAACTATTTTCTAAAGAAAATGAAATGTGGCAGTTGAAATAATAAAATCGTAACTACATATGTTTCCTAAAACTTAACGGTTTGAGGAATTTTTTTTTACTTTTTAAGTTTGGTATTTTTATATTAGAATTGATATTTAGAGATTGGGTATGATTTTAATGTAATTACAAATAATGGTATAATAGTTATTAATAATACTTAAATAGAAAAGGGGTTATTTTATGGAAAACTGGTGGAAAGAAAGAGTTGTGTACCAAATCTATCCTAGAAGTTTTCAAGACACAAATGGCGATGGTATAGGTGATATTCCAGGAATTATTATGCACTTAGAAGAATTGAAAGATTTAGGAGTTGGAATTCTGTGGATTAGTCCTGTTTATTCTTCCCCAAATGCGGATAATGGTTATGATATTAGTGATTATAGGGCAATTCATAAAGATTATGGAACCATGGAGAATATGGAACAGCTTATAAAAGAAGCTAATAAACTAGATATTAAAATTGTTATGGATTTGGTTATTAACCATACTTCCGATGAACATGATTGGTTTCAAAAGAGTAGAGAAAATATAGAACCTTATAAAGATTATTATATATGGAGACCTGCTAAAAAGGGTAAGTTACCTAATAATTGGACAAGTTTTTTTGCAGAGGATTGTTGGGAGTTTGATGAAAATAGACAAGAATACTATTTACATCTTTTTGCTAAGAAACAACCTGATTTGAATTATAATAATCCTAAAGTTCTTGAAGAAGTAAAGGATATAATGAGATTCTGGCTTGATAAAGGAGTATCTGGTTTCCGTTGTGATGTTATTAATGTACTTTATAAATCTTCATTAGAAGATGGTAAAAAGAAATTGATTCTAACGGGCAGTGAGTTTTATATATCACAAGAAGGTAATCATAAGATATTGCAAGAGTTAAGGAAAGATGTTTTAGACCACTATGATTGTTTTACAGTAGGTGAAACTGTTTTCGTTACACCTGAAATGGGAAGAGACCTTTGTGATGAAGATAGATGCGAGCTTAATATGATTTTCTCTTTTGAACATATGGAAGCAGACCAGTGGAAAGTTAAGTGGTTTAATAGAAAGTTTAATCTCAAAAAATTTGCAACGTCTATTGAAAAGTGGCAGAAAGCTCTTGAATGGAATGCAAATTATATTGAAAATCATGATCAACGTAGAGTGGTATCAAGATTCGGAGATGATGGAGAGTACTGGGATAGATCTGCTAAGATGCTTTCAACTATGCTTTTAAGTTTGAGAGGGACACCATACATATTTCAAGGTCAAGAAATTGGTATGACTAATTTTGATTTTACAAGTATGGATCAGGTGCAAGATGTTGAATCGCACAATGTTAATGAGCTACTAAAACGTTTTCATATCCCTGAGGGATATCGTTGGAAGATGATAAAAACTTCATCAAGAGATAATTGCAGAACACCTATGCAATGGAAAAATGGTCCTGAAGCAGGTTTTACAACAGGAAAACCATGGCTGGGTGTTAATAAAAATTATACACGTATAAATATGGCAGCGCAGGTAGATGACCCTGATTCTATTCGTAGCTATTATAAAAAAATGATTAAACTTAGAGATGAATCTATGATACTTAAATATGGAGAATTTGAAGCTTTAGAAATATCAAAGAATATATTTGTCTATAAAAGAACTTATGAAAATAATAGTCTAACAATTTTGTTGAACTTTTCTAAAATGAGTTGTAAAGCTAATTTTAATGGAAATGTGATTATATCAAATACTAAAAGAACTGATTATGATGGGGTATTACAACCTTATGAAGCGATAATTCTTAAGTGATTTTGAATTAGCAATTAAAGATTCTCAACGATAGGAAAGAATCATCCTTAATTGTGCATTGTGCATTGTGCATTGTGAATTGTGCATTATCTTTAAAATGTATTATGTTTTCAAAAAAAGGGGGGCTAGATTATGAGTAATGAGCAAAAGGTCGATATTAAACGAAATCATTATACTTTTGGACTAGGAACTGTTGGCAGAGATATGACGTATACGTTAGTGAGCATGTATCTTATTTTTTATTTGACAGATATATTGGAGTTGCCTAATGGAACACTTTGGTGGATTGCTGCTATTATGTTATTTGCAAGAGTTTTTGATGCATTAAATGATCCTATTATGGGGGTTATAGTTGACAATACTAAGAGCCGATTTGGAAAATTTAAACCATGGATTACTATTGGTACTGTTGTTTCTGGGGGATTTACAGTTCTGTTATTTACTGATTTTGGTTTTACTGGTACAGCTTTCGTTATTATGTTTTTATTTGTTTATTTATTTTGGGGCATTAGTTATACAGCTAATGATATTGCCTATTGGTCTATGTTGCCATCTTTATCTATCAATCAAAAGGAACGTGAGAAGATAGGTGCCTTTGCTAGAATTTGTGCCAATATTGGTTTGTTTACAGTAGTTGCAGGGATTGTGCCTATTACAACAGCCCTTGGAAATACTTTTGGTAGTATGAAAAAAGCGTACTTTATTTTTGCAATTGCAATTGTTCTAATTATGTGGGTAGGACAAAGTATTACTATATTTGGAGTTAAGGAACCTAAAGGAATATTTAGTGAGCAACCTAAGACAGAATTAAAAGAACTTATTAATATTATTTTCAAGAATGATCAATTACTTTATATAGCTATTTCTATGGCATTATTTATGATTGGCTATATGACTACAACTGGCTTTGGTTTATATTTTTTCAAATATGCATACAGGAATGAGGGTATGTATTCAATATTTGCTTTGATTTTAGGAGTATCTCAATTGAGTGCATTAATGTTATTCCCTTTATTCAGTAAAAAATATGAAAGGCGTTCCCTTTATAAAGGGGCTGTAGTTTCAGTAGTAGTTGGGTATATTATCTTTTTCTTTTCGCCTATGAACATGCTTTTTATTGGAGTTGCTGGTATACTAATTTTTCTCGGTCAAGCATTCATTCAGCTTTTAATGTTAATGTTTTTAGCAGATACTATAGAATACGGTCAATGGAAATTAGGTAAACGTAATGAGAGCATTACTTTTTCAATACAGCCATTTATTTATAAAATGGGAGGGGCAATAGGGAGTGCTATTGTTTCTGCAACAGTTATTATTTCTGGTATAACAGGAGCCAAAACACCTATGGATGTAACAGAAGGTGGATTACTTATGATGAAGGTTGCTATGTTGATTTTACCTTTGATTTTTATATTATTAGGATATTTAGTATATAAACATAAATTTAAAATAGATGCTGAAATGTACAATAAGATTATTAGAGATTTAGAAGAGTGGGGAGATATTAGTATTAACTAAAGGCTAGTTTTAAAGAAAAATGGATGTTTTTTTATAATTTATAAAAGAAAAACATTCAACACCTTTGTTCTATAAATATTTTAAATTTAAGAATTATTAATTAAAATAATTATTGAATTAATGCAAAAAGTGGTATAATGGTAATAATTTATTAAAATATATACAAATGAAAAGGGGAGTGAGTACGTGGATAATTATTTAGATATTGCAAATAGTTCATATATTTTTAAAATTGGAGCTGTTGTAATAACTTTTGTTTTTGTTCAAGCAATAATATTTTTTATAAAGGCATGGAAAGAAGGTAAAAAAATAGGATTAACTAAAGAAAAAATGATGGCAGCAGTCAGGTCTTCGGCGGTTTTTTCAATTGTACCATCTCTGCCGATATTAATAGCTTTAATAGCGATGGCACCAGTTCTTGGAATACCATTTCCATGGATTAGATTATCAATTATAGGGTCAGCGCCATATGAGCTTATGTCTGCTGAAATTGGAGCAAAGAGTATGGGCGTTAGTGGAATTGGTTCAACAGAATATACTGCTGCTGTATTTGCTAACTCTATGTGGGTTATGTCTATTGGTATAATATGGGGACTACTTATTTGTATTTTATTCTTAAAAAAAATCCAAGGTAGAATGAATAATATGAAAGAAAAAGATTCTGCATGGGGAGAAATAGTAATATCTGCTTTATATTTTGGAGTATTATCTGTATTTATTGGAGGGCCTATAGTATCAGGAGGAGTTCCTTTATACACGTTATTAAGTAGTGCATTAATTATGGTGTCTATAACTTACTTGATTAAAAAATTCGATATAAAATGGCTTAATAGCTTTGCCTTATCAATAAGTATGGTAGGTTCTATGGCTTTAGCAATTTTATTTAGTAATATAGGATAGGGGGATGAATTTATGGACAAGGATATTAGATTAGCAGATTCATACGATGATGAAATTCATAAATTAGGGAGAATAACTGGGTTATTAGCCTTGTTATTAATTTTTATAGTACCAACGATGATCAGTATCAAATTTAATATATTCCCACCAACTAAAAATTTATTAATAGGTGTTTGGAGTATAGCAATCTTGGAAATTCCAGTTTGTATAGCAGAGGTACTTACATATACGCCTCTTTTAGGTACAGGAGCATCTTATTTAGCTTTTGTAAGTGGTAATTTAACTAATCTTAAAATACCATGTGCTTCTATGAGTATGGAAATTGCCGAAGTTAAACCAGGGACAAAAGAAGGAGATATTATCTCAACAATATCTGTTGCTACCTCTACAATGGTTACGGAAATAATAATAATAGTAGGAGTTTTAGCTATTGTGCCATTGACACCTGTTTTAAGTTCGGAAGTGTTGAAACCAGCTTTTGATAATGTTCTTCCAGCTTTATTTGGAGCACTAGGAGTATACTGGATATTAAAGCAATGGAAACTTGCAGTAGCACCACTCCTTTTCTCTATAATAATATTAATGGTTGTGGATATCAATATAGCAGTAATAATTCCAGTGGCAGCTGTAATATCAATAGTTAGTGCAAGAGCTTTGTATAAAAAGGGACTTCTTGATAAGAAGAAGTAATCTTTCTTAAAAAGATAGAGTGAAGTTTGTAGAGTGAAGTGAAAAGACTAAAAGAGTAAAAGATTAAAGATTCTCAGCTCTGCTGAGAGTCAACAATAATTGTGCATTGTACATTGTGAATTGTGCATTCAAAAATGTATTATGCATTGACAAGAAGGTGTATTAAAAATGAGATTTTTGTTGTTTTTGTTAGTAGTTTTAGTGGTTTTAATTGTGGTAGTTTTGGTTAGAACTTTGAAATTTAAGTCAAAGAAATTTAGTGTACAAGCTAAAGGCGAATTTAATATTGATAGAGATAAGGCAGTAAAAAATTTAGCTGATGTAATAAAAATAAAAACTGTTTCTCATTCAGATTATTCAGAAACAGATTGGGATAAGTTTAAGGAATTACACAAACGGGTAGAAGAAAACTATAAGCTTGTTCATAAAAAACTTTCAAAAACTGTTGTAAATGAATATTCTCTAGTCTATAAATGGAAAGGGAAAAATAGCGATAAAAAACCTATACTTTTAACAGCACATATGGATGTAGTTCCTGCATCAGAAGATTCTTTAAAGGATTGGACATATCCTCCATTTAGTGGGGAATTGGCAGAAGGACATTTGTGGGGAAGAGGGACTTTAGATATTAAAATTCAGATGATAGCAGTACTTGAAGCCGTAGAGAACTTGCTTGCGCAAAATTATGAGCCCGATAGAGATATTTATCTTGCATTTGGTCATGATGAAGAAGTTGGAGGAAGTGAGGGAGCAACAAATATTGTTAAATATTTTGAAGAGAACAATATAACATTTGATTTTGTCATAGATGAAGGTGGATGTGTAACTGAAGAAGCGCTTGCAGGAGTAGACGGACCTCTTGCTGTAATAGGAATAGCTGAGAAGGGATATTCAAATGTTAGATTAAGTGTAGAAAGCACTGGAGGACATGCTTCAATGCCACCTAAGAATACTGCACTTGGAGAGATTGCAAAAGCAATTGTTGCACTTGAAAAAAATCAATGTGAGACTAAAATAACTAAGCCACTAGAGGATATGCTCATGTATATAGGACCAGAAATGAGTTTTTCAAATAAGATGATAATATCAAACTTATGGTTATTTGCTCCTGTTTTCAAAATGGCTTTTGCTAAGACTGGAGCTGGGAATGCCCAACTTAGAACAACTACAGCAGCTTCAATGAGTAGTGGTAGTATGGAGCCAAATATTTTGCCTGGAAAAGCTACAGCTACTTTTAACTTTAGAATTCTTCCAGGAGAAACAGGACAAGATTTATTAGAACATATTGAAAAAGTAGTTAATAATCCAAGAGTTAAAATTGAGCCTTTAAGACTTGAAGATCCATCAAAGGTTTCTAGTGCAGACAGTGAAGGATTCAAAATTATAGAAAAAACAGTATATCAAATATTTGATGAGGCAATAGTATCTCCATATCTAGTAATGGCAGGTACAGATGCTAGAAAATATGAAGATGTTAGTGATAATGTATATAGATTTTCACCTTATCAAATACATAATGATGATTTAAAGAGAATGCATGGTGTAGATGAGAGGATTTCTTTCGAGAATATTGAAAAAGCAGTTCATTTCTTTATGCAAATGATAGTGAACTCTAACACTTAAGGGAAATTTGCAATTTGCAATTTGCAATTAGCAATTTTTTAAAAAAAGAAAAAGGCAGTGTTAAGTGATAATGCACAATGCACAATGCACAATGCACAATGCACAATTAAGGAGGAAATATTTTAGCGGAGCTAAAATATTTCTAGAATTAACTTAAAGATCAAAAACCAAAAGACCAGGAGATCTGTTTTTACGCAAATCTCCTGGTTTTTATTAATTGTTTTTATAGGAGAATTTTTGATTGATGCAGAACCTGCTTGCATTAGTTTGGAAATAAGATGTTGTTTGTGATATATGATAAGTATCAGTGAAAAATAATATAAATACATAAATAATATTAACACATAAATGTTTGTAGTTTATATAATGCTCTTACAAAATTAAAGATTCTCAGCTCTGCTGAGAATCTACAATAATTGTGCATTGTGCATTGTGCATTGTGCATTGTGCATTGTGCATTGTACATTATGTATTGTGTATTATGAATTGTGCATTGCTCTTTTAAGAAGGTTCTTTCTCCAAAAAAATGCTTCTGCTAGGATAGGCGATTTCTACTTTTTCATTTTCAAGAATTTCTAGTATTTTAAAGTTTATGTTTTCTTTTACCTTTAAAAAGTCACCCCAATTAGTAGTGTTTGTGAAAAAATAAAGAAAAATATCTAGACTACTTTCATTGAATTCATTGAAAGTAACAAAAATGGTTTCTTTATGAACATCATTATTTTCAGTAAGCATTGCTCTTATTTTTTGAGTGCATATTTCAATTTTTTCTTTAGGAGTATCGTACCTAACACCTAAATTAAAAGTAATTCTTCTTTTTTGCATTCTAGACCAGTTAGTTATTGCTTCGTCTGCCAAATTTGAATTAGGTACAGTTACTAAGGCATTGGCAAAGGTACGAATTCTTGTACTCCTAAAGGTTATATCTTCTACAGTACCTTCAATGGTTGGAGTATAAATCCAATCTCCTATAGTAAAAGGTCTATCAAGAATTATTACTATTCCACCAAAAATATTTGAAAGAGTATCTTGTGCGGCTAGTGCAATAGCGAGTCCTCCTATTCCTAGCCCTGTAATAAAACTATTTACATTAAAGCCGAATTCTTCTGCAATTATACAAGTTGCAAAAGCAATTATAATAAATCGGACAATCCTTGATAAAAAAGTAAGTAAAATATTATCAACTTTCAAATTTAACTTTTTATTAATGTTTTTATATAAATTAGAATTCTCAGAAGATAAATTGTGAAGGCCTAAGGCTACAAGGATAATTATTGAAGACCTAAATAAAGATACAAATTTTGAAGTTTGCACAATAGTGCCAGCACTAGTTGAGGAAATTACCGATTCTGTAATATCATATCCAAAACTTGAGGTTAAATATTTAATAGATAGATAAAGACCAAGTATGGTGAAAAATATTGATAATGGTTTTTCAAAGGATATAAGAATTATTTCGTCTAGGTTAGTTTTTGTTTTCTTGCTTATTTTTAATAGACGACTAAATATATATCTTGTGAAAATCTTTCTAAACAAAACAAAGAATAAAAAAATTAATAGAGCTATTATAACTATTTTGAGATTATTAAATGTAATAAATTGATAAATATAAGTTGTTGTATTATTAAAGCTGTCAAATGCTTCTTGTAATACGCTCATTGTAGCACCCCCTAATTAACCATTCTAAATGATTTTGCAATAATTCTCAAGATGATACGCTAAGTAACAGGGGTAATTGCGTTCTTTTTATAAGGCCGCTATTCAATGTAAATACTTCTACTAGGGAAAGCAATTTCTAATTTTTCTTCTTTTAGTATTTATAATATTTTGAAATTTATATATTCTTTATTGAAGAAATTGCATAAAAAAGAATTTTTTTAATAGCTGTAAGCTTTTTATTACATGTTTATTATGATATAATGTTAAACAGTAATAGTTATTAATTATGAAAATATGATGAGGTGATGTAATGAATAATTTGGATAAAATAATAAAAGATATTGAAAATGGAAAGGCTGATATGCAGCTGATAAATGAGGAAGTTAAAGCACAAGAAAAAGACTTCAGCAAACTTGATGGATTTTCAATGGTCCATAGTTTTAAATTTAATGAAGGCGATAAATTCATTAAATCAATAGTTGAGAAAGATGAACAATTATATTATGTTGAGAGAGATATTTGTGCAGATGAAGATTTTTATGGTACATGTAATTTAGAGTATGATAAAATTTATTTATTGAAATAGCATAATATTCACAAATTAGTCTAAAATTTGTGAATAAGGATGATTTGCTGATATAGTGAATCATCCTTATTTTATTATTTAAATTAAAAGGAGTGACTAAAGATGAATAATGGATTTATTTTTGTATTGTTTGTAGTTGGAGTATTGGAATTAGTATTAGCCTTCGTTAATGAAAAAATATTAAGAAAGAATTACAAAGATAAAAAAATTAAAAACCTTGAAGGGCTTATAAAATGGGAAAAATATTCAAACCTTCTGATAGGTGTATTAATAATTATCTACGGTGTAATATATTTAGTTGACTATACTAATCCAGTAATAAATTATTATGCGCCGGCTTTAGCTGTTATATTTGGTATGAGTTATTTTGGAAGGAAAAGATATATTTAAGCTAGTGATTATGATTTTCTTGCCTTTGGTGAGAAAATCTTTTTTTATACGTACACATATGTTACTTCGATAATTAAGAACATTATTTAAATGCGTGTTGTTTAATTGGGAAATTTATAAATTGTATAAAAGCTTGTATTATTATGAAAATCTATATATAATTATTAATGGTTTATTAATAATAAATTAACAATGTGTTCGGATGAAGATTGTGGGAGAGAGATGGCTTGCCATCCGCCGAAGAGGAAAAACTTTCAGGCACCTATGGGTTTTCAATGTGAAACTTTATTTGTACTTGTCCAAAACTCGGTGAATTTACGAGTTATGGATAAGTGAAAATAATTAGTTGAACTGAAAATCCCAAGAGTTTCTTTATGAAATTTTATCTATACGTTTCCAAAACTCAATGAATTAACGAGTTATAGGTACATATAAATAAGCAGTTTAGTTGGAAACTCTATTTTAGGAGAAAACCGTAATTGGACGAGCCTCTGGAGAGAGCTGATTATTCAGACACCGAAGGAGCAAGATAGTATTATTAACTATCGAATCTCTCAGGTAAAAGGACAGGGGATAGAAATTATGAAAATAATTTTGTCTCCTCCATTATATTAAATTAAGGGAGGATTTTTTAATGACAGGGTTTATGGAAGTATTAAACAAAATTGATTCATTGGTTTGGGGACCACCGTTACTTATTTTATTAGTAGGTACGGGACTTTATCTAACTGTAAGACTTGGGGTATTACAGGTTAAAAAGTTACCACTTGCACTAAAGTATTTATTTTCTAAAGAAAAAAACAATGATGCAGAGGGTGATGTATCATCATTTGCAGCTTTATGTACAGCTTTAGCAGCAACAATAGGAACAGGAAATATTGTTGGTGTCGCAACAGCAATTAAACTTGGTGGACCAGGAGCTTTGTTTTGGATGTGGGTAGCTGCTTTCTTTGGAATGGCTACTAAGTACTCTGAAGCGTTACTTGCAGTAAAATACAGAACCGTTGATGAAAATGGTCAAATGGCTGGTGGACCTATGTATTATTTAGAAAAAGGTCTAGGAAGTAGATTTTTAGCTAAGATGTTTGCAATCTTTGGAGTAGGAGTTGCTTTCTTCGGGATAGGTACATTCCCACAAGTAAATGCAATAGTTGAAGCTGCAGAAATTGTTTTCAACATTCCAATTGTGTTGACAGGAATAGTGTTAATAGTACTGGTATCTCTAGTAACTATAGGAGGCGTAAAGAATATTGCATCAGTGGCTGAAAAAACAGTTCCTTTTATGGCAGTATTTTATGTTATAGGTGCTTTAATAATAATAATAATAAATATTAATTTATTACCAGGAACAATAGCTTTAGTGGTAAAGAGTGCTTTCACTACAACAGCAGCAGCAGGTGGTTTCACTGGAGCAACTGTTATGCTTGCGATGAGAAGTGGTGTTGCTAGAGGAGTATTTTCTAATGAATCTGGTTTAGGTAGTGCACCAATAGCGGCAGCGGCAGCTAAAACTAAATCTTGTGTAAGACAAGGACTTGTATCTATGACAGGTACTTTCTTTGATACAATAATTATTTGTACTATGACTGGACTTGTTTTAATAATGACTGGAGCTTGGAATTCAGAATATGCAGGAACAGCTATGACAAATTATGCTTTTAGTAGTGGGCTTCCTATAGCTATGATAGGACAGTTGATTGTTACGATTGGACTTATTTTCTTTGCTTTTACAACAATACTTGGATGGAATTATTATGGGGAAAGATGTACTGTGTATTTAGTTGGAGTAAAAGGAATTAAACTATATAGAGCAGTATATATAATTTTAGTTGGACTGGGAGTATTTTTACAGTTGATAAATCTAAAATTAGAAATGATCTGGAAAATAGCAGATATAGTAAACGGACTTATGGCGATTCCAAACCTAATTGGATTAATTGGATTAAGTGGAGTTATTATAAATGAAACAAGAAAATATTTTAAAGACCTTGAAGATGACGGAATGGTTAAAGTAGCTGAATAAAAGATAGTGTGATATTTGATGTTATATATAGCACATATATGTAGAGATATATTTACATATATGTGCTTTTATGTTGTTATAAATGTAAAGATATCTATGTGTTATATTAGGAGGATTACTAGGGCTATATATAGCGGGGTTAAATCAAGAAAGTAGTTACTTTAATTTTGATATGATTATAAACATTATAGTTAGTCTATTAGTGGGAATGTTTATGAGTTATTTTTTTGTAAAAAGGCGTAAAAAAAGAAATGGTAAGGTGCTAGAATTTGATGACGTAGCTTGTTGTAAAACAATATTGAAGAACAAATGTTCGCATAAAGTTTTATTTAATGGAGATAATAGTAATAAGTTAGATATTTGCTTAAAAAATTCTATGGAAATAGGTGTAGGAATTATATTATAATAAGATTAAGGATTATATTTATAAAATGATACGAAAGTTGTAATTGAAAGGAGTGTATCTAGTGGAAAATGAAAAAATCAATAAACTGCAAATGGATGTAAACAGTTTATCAATGAAGACAGCTAATAATGATACAAGAATTATAGAATTGAGTAGGAACTTGAAAAAAGTTTAATAAATTTGTGCGGGTTATAAGGCTCTCCTTTAAGGAGAGTCTTTATGTTTCTTTGAATTAAAACTATAAGAAAGATTCTCGAACGATTGGGCGAGAATCTTTTATTTAAGTACAGATTTTGATTATGAAAGTTTTTTTACAGTCTTCAATAAAATAATCCTCCTGAATAAAAAAGAAATTAAATCTGCAATCGTATTTTGTGATATACGTAACGTGACGAACGATAAAAGAATAGAAAGGAGTAGTTTGTCCTAAAAGTACGAATAATCTACAGTTAATTACGGTTATTATATTGACTAAATAAACTATGAATGTTAATATAAAAACGAAAACAGTGAAATTTGCAGGAGGGTTAATTATGAAAGTAGCAATTATTTTTGGAAGTAAGTCTGATATTGAAAAAATGAAGGGTGCAGCTAAAGTATTAAAAGAATTCGGAGTAGAATATGAAGCTCATGTATTATCAGCTCATAGAGTTCCGGAAAAATTAAGTGAAACTTTAGAAAAACTTGAGAACAATGGTTTTGAGTGCATTATTGCAGGTGCTGGACTTGCTGCTCATTTGCCAGGAGTTATTGCATCACAAACAATATTGCCAGTTATAGGTGTTCCAATAAATGCAGCTGTAGATGGAATGGATTCATTATTAGCAATAGTTCAAATGCCAAAGCCGATTCCAGTAGCAACAGTTGGAATTAATAATAGTGCTAATGCAGGAATGCTTGCCGTTGAAATCTTAGCATTAAAATACCCAGAACTTAAAGAAAAATTAATTCAATTTAGAAAAGATATGAAAGAAAAATTTATAGAGGATAATTCAGAAGGAGTGGAACTATAATGGAAAGAAAGATGATGTATGAAGGAAAAGCTAAACAAGTATTTGAAGGGGATAGTGAAGATAACGTAATTATTTATTACAAAGATGATGCTACTGCTTTTAATGGTGTGAAAAAATCTAGTATAGAAAGTAAAGGAGCTCTTAACAATGCTATTACTACTATGATATTTGAAATGCTTGAAAAGAATGGTGTTAAAACTCACTTTATCGAAAAGTTAAGTGAAAGAGAACAATTATGTAAGAAAGTAGAAATAATACCTTTAGAGGTTATAGTTAGAAATGTTGCAGCAGGAAGTATGGCAAAGAGATTAGGAATAGAAGAAGGAACTGCACTTAAAACAACAATATTTGAAATCTGCTATAAAAAAGATGAACTAGGAGATCCACTTATAAATGATTGTCATGCAGTTGCTTTAGGATTAGCTACATTTGAAGAGCTTAAAGAAATGTACGCTATGACAGCTAAGATTAATGATTTATTAAAAGAGTTTTTCTTAAAACAGAACATTAAATTAATCGATTTTAAAATAGAGTTTGGAAAGACTAAAGAGGGTGAAATTGTTTTAGCTGATGAAATATCTCCAGATACTTGTAGATTTTGGGATGCAGAAACTAATGAGAAGTTAGATAAAGATAGATTTAGAAGAGATTTAGGTAATGTAACAGAAGCATACGAAGAAATACTTAAAAGAATTTCTAAAGGGGAATAATATTAATGATAAGAAATAATAATGATTTATCATTACAAGTTCAGGACAAAGATAAAATGGAAGAAGAATGTGGAGTTTTTGGTATTTTTTCTACTAAAGATATTGATGTTGCAGAAATTGTTTACTATGGGTTGTATGCTTTGCAACATAGAGGACAAGAGAGTGCTGGTATAACTGTTTCTAATGGAGAAAAGTTAAAATGTGTTAAAGACATGGGATTAGTATCTGAAGCACTTAAACCAGATACAGTAGAAAGTCTTAAAGGTAGTTCAGGTATAGGACATGTCCGATATTCTACAACAGGATCAAGTAACGTTAAAAATGCTCAGCCACTATTAAGCAAATATAAGCTTGGAGCTATGTCTATTGCACATAATGGAAATTTAACAAATGCAGATACTATAAGAGATCTTCTTGAAGATGGAGGAGTTATATTTCACACATCTATAGACTCAGAAGTAATTTTAAATATGATAGCAAGAAAAGCAAAGTGTGGATTAGAAGAAGCTGTCGTTCATGCTATTCAAGCGGTAAAAGGATCTTATGCAATCGTAATGCTTACTGAAAAAAAATTAATTGGAGTAAGAGATCCAAATGGAATAAGACCTTTATGTATTGGTAAGATTGACGGGGATTATGTAATATGTTCTGAATCTTGTGCACTTGATGCTGTTGGAGCGGAATTTGTTAGAGATGTAGATCCGGGAGAAATAGTGATTATTGATGAAAATGGTATTAAATCAATACATTTTGCGGAAAAAACTAATAGATCTATTTGTTCTTTTGAATATATTTATTTTGCAAGACCAGATAGTTTTATGGATGGTGTGAGTGTATATGAATCTAGAGTTAGAGCAGGAGAACAGCTTTATAAGGAAGCACCAGCTGAAGCGGATATAGTAATAGGAGTACCTGATTCAGGTATATCGGCAGCAATAGGTTATGCTAAGGCTTCAGGAATCCCTTTTGGTATAGGACTTATAAAGAATAAATATGTAGCTAGAACTTTTATTGCACCATCTCAGCAAATGAGAGAAAAGGCTGTATCTACAAAACTTAATGCATTAAAAGTAAATGTAGAAGGAAAAAGAGTTGTCATTATTGATGATTCTATTGTAAGAGGAACAACTAGTAGAAGGCTTGTTGAAGTTTTGAAGAGAGCTGGAGCTACTGAAATTCACTTTAGAGTTTCTTCACCTATGGTTAAGTTTCCATGCTATTTTGGAATAGATACTCCTTACAGAAAAGACCTTATAGGAGCACAAAAGAAAGTTGAAGAAATAAGCGATTTCATAGGTTCTGATAGTCTTGCATATATTAGTCAAGATGGATTTTTAAGTACTTTTGAAAATAAAGGTTTATGTATGGGATGCTTTGATGGAGTTTATCCGGTATCAGCACCTATAGAAAAAGATAAAGACCGTTTAGAAGGTGAGGAATAAAATGGCTACTTATAAAGAAGCTGGAGTTAATATTGAAGAAGGCTATAAAGCTGTTAAGAAAATAAAGAATTATGCTGAAAAAACTTATAGTAATGCAGTTTTAAATAATTTAGGTAGCTTCGCTGGCATGTATGATCTTGCAGGATTCAAGAGTCCTGTGCTTGTATCTGGAACAGACGGTGTTGGTACAAAATTAAAAGTTGCTTTTCATATGGAAAAATACGATACAGTGGGTATTGATTGTGTTGCTATGTGCGTAAATGATATACTTTGTCACGGGGCAAAACCATTATTTTTCTTAGATTATATGGCTTGTGGAAAATTAGATGCAGAAGCTGCAGCTGATATTGTAAAAGGAATTTCAGAAGGATGTTTGCAATCAAGTTGCGCTCTTATTGGCGGGGAGACTGCTGAAATGCCAGGATTTTATTCTGATGGAGAATATGATATTGCTGGATTTTGTGTTGGAGCTGTAGAAAAAGATGAAATAATCGATGGTAGCAAAATAAAAGAAGGCGATATTTTAGTAGGTATAGAATCATCTGGAATTCATAGTAATGGATATTCTTTAGTTAGAAAATTAATCACTGATTTTGATATGGACTTTAAAGGTAAGAGAATTGGAGAAGAATTACTTACACCTACAAAGATTTATGTTGAAAATGTACTTAAACTTATGGAGAAATTTGAAATAAAGGGTATGGCACATATTACAGGCGGAGGATTTTATGAGAATATTCCAAGAATGCTTAAAGATGAATATACATTAGTTATAGATAAAAATTCTTTTCCTAAACCTGAAATATTTAATTTCTTAATGGAGCAAGGTGTAGAGGAAGATCACATGTATAATACTTTTAATATGGGGATAGGATTTGTTCTTTGTGTTTCTCCTGAATTAGCAGGTGGAGTCATTGAAGAGTTATCAGAACTTGGTGATAAAGCTTATAAAATAGGAAAAGTTCAAAGTGGAGGCAAAGAGGTATGTTTAAAATAGCTGTTCTTGCTTCAGGGGGAGGAAGTAACCTTCAATCTATTATAGATAGAATTCAAGATGGCTATCTTTCTAATTGTTCTATCGAATATGTTATTTCTGATAAGTGTGGGGCTTTTGCTCTTGAAAGAGCAAGAAAGAATAACATAAAAGCTATTGAATTAGATAAAAAAAAGCATGGGGCTGATTTATCTGATGAAATACTGAAAATTGTAGATGGAAAAGTTGATTTAATAGTTCTGGCAGGGTATTTGTCAATATTGCAAGGGGACATTATATATAAGTTTAATAATAAAATAATAAATATCCATCCATCGTTGATACCTTCTTTCTGTGGAAAGGGTATGTATGGATTAAATGTACATAAAAAAGCTATTGAATATGGAGTGAAAGTAGCTGGATGTACAGTGCATTTTGTAGATGCAGGAACAGATACAGGGGCAATAATTATTCAAAAATCTGTAGAAGTATTACAAGATGATACAGCGGAAATTCTACAGAAAAGAGTTTTAGTACAAGAACACATTGCTCTTCCAGAAGCCGTTAAACTTCTTTCAGAAGAGAGAGTTGTGGTGGAGGGAAGAAAGGTAGTTCTTCTTTAGAATAAAGCAAGAGTGAAGTTTGAAATGTGCATATGAGAAAATAAGTATATGGATAAAGATAATGCACAATGCACAATTTACAATGCACAATTGTGGAGGATTTTCTTCCCTTTGGTCAGAAAATCTTTATTTAATAAATTCAAGTGCAAAGTAAAAGTAATTACAAGATAAGTTTGATTAAATAAATTAATCTTTTAATTAATGTTTAAATTAATTAAAGAAATATTTTAGCTTTGCTAAAATATTTCATCCTTAATTGTGCATTGTACACTGTGCATTGTGCATTTAAATTAAGATTAAAATAAAAACTATTTACATAAATCAAAATTCTAGATAAGAATTAAAATTCCAAAATGGAACAAAAAAGAAGGGGTGTTTTAATGATTAAAAGAGCGCTTATTTCAGTTTTTAAGAAAGACGGCATAGCTGATTTTGCAAAATTTTTAGTGGATAATGGAGTTGAAATTATTTCAACAGGTGGAACCTATAGACATTTAAAAGAAAATGATATTCCTGTTACAGAGGTTAATGAAGTTACTGGATTTCCTGAAATTTTAGATGGTAGAGTTAAAACTCTTCATCCAGTTATTCATGGTGGAATACTTGCAATTAGAGATAATGAAGAACATATGAAAACTATTGAGGAAAAAGAAATTAAGCCAATTGATATGGTTATTGTTAATTTATATCCTTTCTTCGAAAAAGTACAAGAAGATTTAGAATTTGAAGAAAAAGTTGAATTTATAGATATCGGTGGACCTACAATGCTTAGATCTGCTGCAAAGAATTTCCAAGATGTAGTTGTAGTAACAGATCCTACTGATTATGAAGACCTTAAAAATCAAATTACTGAAAATAAAGATGTAGATTATAAAACTAAGAAAAGATTAGCAGGAAAAGTATTTAATTTAACTTCAGCTTATGATGCAGCTATTTCTAACTTTATGTTAGATGAAGAATATCCTGAATACTTATCTTTATCTTATAGAAAAGAAAGTGATTTAAGATATGGTGAAAATAGTCACCAATCAGCTGCCTATTATGTAGCTACTGATGGAACAGGGGCTTTAAATAATTTTGAACAATTACAAGGAAAACAGCTTTCTTATAATAATATTAAAGATATGGATATAGCATGGAAAACAGTTTGGGAGTTTGATGAACTTGCAGTTTGTGGTCTTAAACACAATACTCCTTGTGGCGTTGCATTAGGAACTGATGTAAAAGATGCTTATGTTAAAGCGTATTCTTGTGACCCAGTATCAATATTTGGTGGAATTGTTGCTTGTAATACAAAGGTAACAAAAGAAGCTGCTGAAGAAATGATAAAAATATTCTTAGAAATAGTTATAGCACCAGAATTTGATGATGATGCCCTTGAAGTTCTTAAGACTAAAAAGAATTTAAGGGTAATTAAGTGCGGAGTGAAACCTTGTGATGACCATAATATTGCAAAGGTTGATGGTGGTATTTTAGTTATGGGAGAAGATAATAAGTTTGCAGATAAATATGAAGTAGTAACAGAAAAACAGCCTACTAAAGAAGAGATGGACGATATGGTATTTGCTATGAAGGTTTGCAAATATGTAAAATCCAATGCCATTGTTGTAGCTAAAGACAAGATGGCAACAGGTGTAGGTGCAGGCCAAGTAAACAGAATATGGGCAGCAAAACAAGCTCTAGAAAGAGGAAAAGGTGCATCAGTTTTAGCTTCAGATGCGTTTATGCCATTCAATGATGTAGTACTAGAAGCAGCAAAATATGATATAAAAGCAATAATTCAACCAGGTGGTTCCATTAGAGATAAAGATTCAATAGAAGCTTGTAATGAGAATGGGATATCTATGGTATTTACGGGAATTAGACACTTTAAACACTAATTTTTAAAACATAATTTGCAATTTGCAATGTGCAATTTGCAATGAAGGATGATTTTCTTCCTTTTGGTCAGAAAATCTTTAATTAGTAGAACAATTAATTAAATGATTGATTAATTAAAAAAATTAAGATTCTCGGCGTTAGCCGAGAATCATCCATAATTGCAAATTGCTAATTGCAAATTGCACATTGAAATACGGGAGTTGATAATATGAAGGTTTTAATAATAGGTTCCGGTGGAAGAGAACATGCAACTGCATGGAAGATTGCTCAAAGTGATAAAGTTGAAAAGATTTATTGCGCACCAGGTAATGGTGGAATGGCAATGGAAGAAAAATGTGAAAATGTTAATATTGTAGAAATTGATGAATTAGTTTCTTTTGCGCAGGAGAATAAAATTGATTTAACTATAGTTGGACCAGAAGCTACTTTGGTTGAAGGAATAGTAAATAAATTTAGAGAAAAAGGCCTTAGGATATTTGGACCTAGCAAAGAAGCTGCTGCACTTGAGGGAAGTAAAAGCTTTGCTAAAGAATTTGCCATAAAATATAACATAAAAACAGCTGAATATAAAGCTTTTGAAGATAGGAAAAAGGCTATAGAATATACGCAAAGATGTGGATACCCTATAGTTATTAAAGCAGATGGACTTGCAGCTGGAAAAGGCGTTATTATATGCGAGAATGAACAAGAAGCTATTGAGGCAATTAATAAACTTATGGTACTTGATATTTTTGGTGGTGCAGGACTTAAACTTGTAATCGAAGAATTTTTAGAGGGCGTAGAGGCATCTATATTATCAATTACAGATGGGAATATGATTATTCCTTTTATATCAAGTAAAGACCATAAACAAATTTATGATGGAGACAAGGGTCCCAATACTGGTGGTATGGGAGTTATTGCCCCAAATTTTTATTGCACAGAAGAGGTTTTAAAGGAATTTGAAGAAAATATTATGGCTCCTACTCTTAGAGGTATAAGAGAAGAGAGAATGGATTATATAGGAACTATCTTTTTTGGCCTTATGATGACTAAAAAAGGTGTTTATTTATTAGAATACAATGTAAGAATGGGTGACCCAGAAACACAAGCAGTGCTTTCTTTAATGGACAGCGACTATTTTGAATTATTATATAAAGCAACAGAGGGAAAACTTTCAGAGTGTGAAGTTCAGTTCAAAGATAAATATTCTTGTTGTGTCAATGCTGTATCTGGTGGATATCCTGGTAATTATCAAAAGGGTAAAGTTATATCAGGGATTGATAAAACAGAGAGCAAAGTTTTTGTTTGTGGTGCAGAACTTAAAAATGAAGAACTTGTAACTACTGGAGGAAGAGTACTTTCTATAGTTTCTTTAGGAGACTCATTAGAAGAAGCAAGAAGTAAAGCTTATGAAGATATAAAAAAGGTAAGTTTTGATGATATGTATTATAGATGTGATATTGGAGTAAAAAAAGAATTTTAGAAGGAGCTTATTGATGAGAAACGTTATGAGGGTTTTTGTTGAGAAAAAGCCTGGCTTTAATGGTGAAGCTAATGGTTTAATGGCTGATTTGAGAGATAATCTAAATATTAATAATATAGATACTATTAGAATATTTAATAGATACGATATTCAAGGTATTGATGAAAAAACTTATGATATGGCAAAAAACACTATTTTTTCAGAACCACCAATTGATGCAGTTTATGATGAAGAAATAAAATTAGAAGAAGATGTTAAAATTTTCGGCGTTGAATATTTGCCAGGTCAATATGATCAAAGAGCTGATTCAGCTACTCAGTGTATTCAATTATTAACACATGGAGATAGCCCTATTATAAGATGCGCTAAGATTATAGCTATTAAAGGAAACATTAGCAATGAACAGCTGAAAGAAATAAAAGAATATTATATAAATCCAGTTGATTCAAGAGAAGCTCTTTTAGATAAAGTAGATGATCTTAATATTGAAACTGTTGTACCTACATCGGTAGAAATATTAGATGGATTTGTTGACTATAATGAAGAAGAATTAGCCAACTTTAGAGAAAAACAAGGCTTTGCTATGAGTTTTGAAGATATTAAATGTGTTCAAAATTATTTTAATGAAGAAAAGAGAAATCCTACTATTACTGAAATAAAGGTAATAGATACATATTGGTCAGATCACTGTAGACATACAACTTTCGAATCAGAACTTACAAAAGTGGAATTTGAAGAAGGAGATGCACTTAAGCCAGTTAAAGCTGCTTATAAAATGTATCTTGATGCAAGAGATTTTGTATATGGTGAAAAAGAGAGAGAAATTACTTTAATGGATATTGCTGTAATGGGCATGAAAAAAATGAGAAAAGAGGGTCTGCTAAATGACCTTGAAGTATCAGATGAAATTAATGCTTGCAGTATTGAATGTGAAGTAGATATAGATGGAAAGAATGAAAAATATCTTGTAATGTTTAAAAACGAAACACATAATCATCCTACGGAAATAGAGCCTTTTGGGGGAGCAGCTACTTGTCTTGGCGGCGCTATTAGAGATCCACTATCTGGTAGGTCTTATGTTTACCAAGCTATGAGAATTACAGGAAGTGCGGACCCTAATAAGTCTATTGAAGAAACTCTTAAAGGGAAATTACCTCAAAGAAAAATAACTTTAGGGGCATCAGATGGTTATAGTTCTTACGGAAACCAAATAGGACTTGCAACAGGATTAGTTCGTGAGATGTATGATGAAGATTTTGTGGCTAAGAGAATGGAAATTGGTGCAGTAATTGCGGCAGCTCCAAAAGAAAATGTTGTAAGAGAAAAACCAGAAGATGGAGATATAATTATTCTTCTTGGTGGAAGAACTGGTAGAGATGGATGCGGCGGAGCAACAGGTTCTTCTAAGGAACATGATGAAGATTCTATTTTAACTTGTGGTGCTGAAGTACAAAAAGGTAATGCGCCTACGGAAAGAAAAATACAAAGATTATTTAGAAATAAAGAAGTAAGTACATTAATTAAAAAGTGTAATGATTTTGGGGCAGGTGGAGTTTCAGTTGCTATTGGAGAACTAAGTGATGGCCTTGTTATTGATCTTGATTTAGTTAGAAAAAAATATGATGGACTTGACGGAACAGAGCTTGCCATATCTGAATCACAAGAAAGAATGGCTGTTGTTGTAAGGGCAGAAGATAAAGAAAGATTTATTCTTTTAGCTAAAGAGGAAAACTTAGAAGCCTATGAAGTTGCAAAAGTTACAGAAGAGAGAACTTTAAAAATGCTTTGGAATGGCAAAGAAATTGTATCTTTAAGAAGAGATTTTTTAGATACAAATGGTGCTAGACAAAGAGTAGAGATAAAAGTTAATAATCCTAAAATCCAATCAGTATTTAATAAAAAAGAAGTTAAAGATATAAAAGAAGATTGGATAAATAATCTTAAGGATTTAAATGTATGTTCACAAAGAGGACTTGTAGAGAAGTTTGATAGTTCAATAGGTGCTGGAACAGTGTTTATGCCTTTTGGAGGTAAAAATCAACTTACTCCTTCTGAAGTAATGTGTGCAAAAATTCCAGTTTTAGATGGAGAGACAAAGACAGGTACCCTAATGTCTTATGGATACAACCCTAAAATCGGAAAATGGAGTACTTTCCACGGAGCACTTTATGCTGTTGTAGAAAGTGTTGCTAAAATTGTTGCAGCAGGTGGAGATTACAAAAAAGTAAGATTAACTTTCCAAGAGTACTTTGAAAGATTAGGTAAAGACCCTGAGAAATGGGGAAAACCTTTTGCGGCCTTATTAGGAGCTTTTTATGCACAAGATAAATTTGGAATACCAGCAATAGGTGGGAAAGACAGTATGTCAGGAACATTTAAAGATATTGATGTACCGCCAAGTTTGGTTTCCTTTGCGGTTAATGTCGTAGACACTGATATTGTAGTATCTAATGAATTTAAAAAATGTGGAAGCAAAGTTATACTTATTCCTATTGAAAAAGATGAAAATTATATAGTCAATTTTGACAAATTAAAGAATAACTTTGAAGTGGTATCTAAGTTAATTAATAGCGGAAAAGTTTTATCATCATCTGCTGTTAGTTATGGAGGAATAGCAGCTAGTATTTCTAAAATGTGTTTTGGAAATAAAATAGGGATGAATTTCTCAAATAATTTAAAATCAAGTGGACTATTTACTGCTGAATATGGTGCAATTATTTTAGAATTAAAGGATTCTGTTTCTTTGAAAGATGACTTTGAGGGTGTTAATTATAAATTGTTAGGTTTTACGCAAAAGGCTGAAGAGATTAAAATTTGTGATGAGGTTATGCCTCTTAATCAATTAATAAAAGAATGGCAATCACCACTTAGTAAAGTATTCAATTTTGAAACAGAAAAGATAAATGACGAAATAAAATACGATACAAAAAAAATAATAGTAACTAAAAAACCTATAATTAAGGTTGCAAAGCCAAAAGTATTTATTCCAGTTTTCCCAGGAACAAACTGTGAATATGATTTGAAAAAAGCTTTTGATGTAGCGGGTGCAAGTACTTCGGTTGGAGTATTTAAAAACTTAACTAGTAATGATATAAATGATTCTATAGAGCATATGGTAGAGGAAATTAAGTCTTCTCAAATAATTATGCTTCCAGGTGGATTTAGTGCTGGTGATGAACCAGATGGTTCTGGTAAATTTATAGCATCAGTATTTAGAAATCCAAGAGTAAGTGAAGCTGTGATGGATTTAATTAAAAATAGAGATGGTCTAGTATTAGGAATATGCAACGGATTCCAAGTACTTATAAAATTAGGATTAGTTCCATATGGTGAAATAAGAGAAATGGATGAAACTTGTCCTACTCTAACTTATAATAAAATAGGTAAGCATATGTCTAAAATAGTAAACACAAAAATAACTTCTACACTTTCACCTTGGCTTAAAGGGGTAGAAAATGGAGATATACATTCTATTGCAATTTCTCATGGAGAAGGAAGATTTGTATGTTCAGAAACTCTTGCAAAAGAATTATTTGAAAATGGTCAAGTAGCAACACAATATGTAGATTTTGATGGTAAACCAACTTATGATATAAACTTTAATCCAAATGGTTCTTACTGTGCAATTGAAGGAATAACAAGCCCTGACGGAAGGGTATTCGGAAAAATGGGCCATTCAGAAAGAATAGGAAAGAACGTTTATAAGAATATTATTGGAGAGAAAGATCAAAAGATATTTAGAGCTGGAGTTGAGTACTTTCTTTAGAAGATAGTGTGAAGAGTGCAATGTGCAGTTTGCAGTTGAAAGATTAAGAGCAAAGATAAATTTGTAATGCACAATGCACAGTGCACAATGCACAATTAAGGAGGAAATTTTTTAGCGGAGCTAAAAAATTTCTTCGTTTTATAACTTGAATAAAGACAGAGATTTTGCGGTAACGCAAAATCTCTGTCTTTTTAAATTTATTAATATAATTAAAGATTTTGTGACCAAGGGGAAGAAAATCACCTACAATTGTACATTGTAAATTGTGCACTGTGAATTGAACAAATAAGTTCTTGTTACTAAATTTTAACTTTTAAAACTAATTTTTTATTATATAATAATATTGGACTTATGATATAAAAAATACTAGGAGGTTTACTATGAAGTTTTTTACTCAATTAAAAGATAGTTTCTTTAATTTTCCAGCTTATAGAAAAATGATAAAGCAAAGTTATGGGAAAAGTTTTCTCTACGGAGTTTTGTTATCGTTGATTTTATCTGTATTTGTTACTATTAATATAGGTATAAAATTGAACGATGGTATCAAAGAACTTACTAAAATTTACGAATCTGATGTGCCATATTTCGAAATGAATGATGGAGAGCTAGATGTAGATATTGAAATGCCTTATATTACAGATGATGAAGGTTCAGCACTATATATTGATACGAGAGAAGATGCTGATAAGACTGTTATGGATGATTATGAACAGGGATTTTTTATTTTTAGAGATGGAATAGTACAGAAACAAGCATTTCAAGTGCAAACATATGAATTTTCTGAATTCACAGAAATTGGAAACTTTAACAAAAACGATGTAGACAAAATTTATCCAATGCTTAAAGGGTTTAAAGCTATAGCTTATGTTGCTATATACATTGGGTACTTTATTTTTTCTATATTATCATTCTTGCTTTTATCCATACTTTATGGGCTAATAGGATTAATTATAAAAGCAATAATGAAATCAGACCTTACATTTACAGAACTAGCTAACGCATCAATTTATGCTCTAACAGTGCCTAAAGTTATTAAAGTATTCTTGTCATTAGTAAGAGTTAATGTTCCACATTATTGGATATTTACTTTTATAATAATGACTGTATACTTGTTTATGGTTACTAAACAAAAGGATGAAAAAGAAGAAATATTACCAATACAATAATTATTAGGCTAGCACTTAGGTGCTGGCTTTTTTGTTTTGATAGTGGTATATTTGTTTTACGATATGTTTTAAAAATTGTTGATTTATAGAGTGTTGTTATATTAAAAGTGAATCTATATTTTATAAATAATAATATAAATATTAACGATATTTTAATGTAGATTACTATCTTAAAGAGGTGTTTTATGAAAAAGAATGGTATGATTGGAAGATATGGGTTAGATAGATTTTCAAAATTCTTGTTAATACTAGGATTAGTACAAGGTATTTTTGAGTGGTCAAGGATAGTAGGTATTTTATTTGTAGGGTATGCGATTTTTAGGATGATGTCTAAAGACTTTGATAAAAGAAAAAGAGAGGAAATGGCATATATAAAATTGGTGGGCACTCTAAAATATAGATTGGATGGTTTAAAGTATAGATTAACAAAAAAAATTAATGTTGGATTTTTAGGTAAAACTAAAAGAAAGTTCAATAGTACAGGCAGGAAAGTTAAAGATAGAAAAAATTACGTCATTATTAAATGTCCTGAGTGCAAGCAAAAGCTTAGACTTCCTAGAGGGAAAGGTAATTTATTAGTAACATGTAAAAATTGTAAGCATCAATTTAGAAAGAGAACTTGATTTTTAGGCAAGGATAATATGTTTTTATATGCATGATAGTTTTATTTTAGATTTTATTGGGAGAAGAAAATAATGATATATAAAAATAGTAATGTAAATGTAAGGAGATAATATGGAGAATAACAATAATGAAATAGCTGTTTCGAATGAACGTACTATTAAAGAGGGGAAGAAATACAGACATTTTAAGGGTAATATGTATCTTGTTTTGTATGTAGCTACACATTCAGAAACAGGAGAAAAATTAGTAGTATATCAACCACAATATGGAGAAAAAGGCATATGGGTAAGACCTCTTGATATGTTTTTAGAACAAGTTGAGGTAGATGGAATAATGGTAAACAGATTTCAGGAGATAGATGATTAAATATGGTTTATATTTTCTATAAAAATCAATATGGAGGATTAATCCTATGAACCAAAAGGAAAGAATGTTAGCAGGACTGCCATATAAGGCATGGCTAGATGGACTGGCTGAAGAAAGAATGGAAAATAAGAAAAAAATATATGAACTTAATATGTGTAGACCAGAAGAGCAAGAAAAAAAAGACAAATTAATAAAAAAAATTTTATGTAAAACTGGTTCACAGGTTAATATAGAAACACCTTTTCACTGTGATTATGGTAAAAATATTGAAGTTGGCAATAATTTTTTTGCAAATTATAATTGTACTATTTTAGATGTTGGCAAAGTAATTATAGGTGATAATGTACAGTTTGCACCAAATGTATCCCTATACACAGCGGGACATCCTATACATCCGGATTCAAGAAATAGCGGGTATGAATATGGTATTGGAATAACTATTGGAAATAATGTTTGGATTGGCGGTAATACTGTAGTTAATCCTGGAGTAACCATTGGTAATAATGTTGTTATTGGTGCTGGAAGTGTTGTAACTAAAGATATACCAGATAATATGATAGCGTTTGGAAATCCATGCAGAGTTTATCGTGAAATAACAGAAGAAGATCGCAGATATTATTATAAAGATAATGTTTTTGATGTTGATGATTATTTTGACTAAATGGTTACTTACTTTCTGTTATCCAGGTGATAGTATTAAGATTAGAAATAAGATAGTGAGCACTCAATTGATAGAGATTGAGTGCTCTATTTTTGATTGAAGAAGTGGAAGTTTTGTGAAAATTTAATATATTTAAAAATCATTTAAGAATGAAGCTAAAAACTTTAATAATTCTTGAATTAATAAGACGAGAAATGACAAAATATTTCAAGGGATTATGATAAAATGGAAAATGTGGGGAAATTATTGATGAGAGAGTAATTAAGTAACCTTAGTAATTATTATTCTTATGAAGAAAAGAGGTATTAATTTGAATTGTACGTTAAAGAAATATAAATTATTTAAAACTATTGTATGGGGCTTATTTTTATTATATTTAGCATTGTTAATAAAGGTTATATTCTTTAAATATTGGCCAATGGGAATGATTAAAGTATTATTACAGAATGATTCATCTATGCCGTTAAGTATTAGAATTAAGGATAGTAATTTTATTCCTATGAAAACTATACTTTATTATTTAGGAGGGAACCAAAGTTTTGGTGTTGCAAAGTCAAATATACTAGGAAATATCATAGCTTTTGGCCCTTTTGGATTTTTGTTGCCAATTATAATTGATAAAATTAAAAGAGTAAAGTCTGTAGTAATTTTTTCACTTATTTTAAGTTTAACATTTGAGCTAGTGCAATTATTTGCTGATCTTGGAGAGTTTGATATTGATGATATATTACTGAATACTCTTGGGGCAATATGCGGTTATATGATTTTTAAAGGCTTTGCCTATTTGATTTATAAAAAGAAAAATTGTGATGTTAAGTCACTAATGTGAAGCTCTATGAACCACTAGTACTTACATTAATTCTTTGTGCAATATTAATTGTAAATAAAATATGAATCAAACTAACTTTATTTTTAAATTTTAAAAGGAAGTGAAATAAATGAAAGTGAGAGGTGAGTTTTCAATTAATGAATACTTTATGGAGATTTAGATTACTGATTATATGTGAATTATTATTTATAGCTGCGTTTATTGCAGTAATAGTATTGCAGGAAAGAAAAAAGAAGAAAGTTAAAGGTGATATTACTGTAAAATGTTTAAGTATATTTAATTTGCAATTATTATCTTCAATTATATGTCTATTATTTCCCATAACCTACTTATATTTGTTTCTAAAGGGTTATTATCTTGAAAGATATTCTTTTTTTATTCCTAAGTATTTCGATGAATGGTATGAATTGTTTAATTATAGTGAAATTATAAAAATTGAAAATCTACTTAGACTTGATAAGGATAATTTTTATGATTTTTTTATGGTATCTAGTTATGTGGTAGAGTTATATGAACTTTATGCTGTATTCTTTATGCTAATATGTATAGCTATATCATTATATATTGGAATTCAAAATGTTGAGATTACCAGTAATGGAGTATTACAGAGAAAAGATTTATTTTTGTGGAAGGATATAAAAGAATATAAATGGAAAGAACCTTCTAAGATTATAATTCAAATGGATGTTAGAAATTATTATAAATTGGAACTTTATATTGATGATAAAAATCAAAATAAAAAGTGGTTGAGTATTAAGCCTGATAAGGTGACTCTTGATGTTAAATTTGAGGATAAAGAAAAAGCGGACAAACTTTTAAGAGAGAAAAATATAGTTTCTAAATAAAAGTATACATAATAGATGATTAGTGTAAAACACAAGGAGTAGAGTTGGAGTGAAAATAAATAGAGGTGGACGAAATGATTAAATCTGAAAATAGAAACAGATATGTACTATTAATTTACATAATTCTATATTTTATAATATCTTATTTTACACCTATGAATGATTTTCTAAGATACGAGATTAATTTTAAAATATTTGCTGCACAAGACTTTAAAAAGGTTACAAAGGATATGTTTGTAAAACAAACTGATTCTTTTGATATTTACTACAATGATGTTTTAAAAGATGATGATATAAATTTTATTACTACTAGTATAGAGAAATCTGAAGATATTCTAACTAATATATTAGGAGAAAAAACATCATATCCACTAAAAATTGTATTATTTTCATCAGAAGAAGAATTTAAATCAGCCTTTAATTTAGAAGGCACAACATCGATTTATGCTTATAATGTTATATATCTGTGTAGGGATACTATTACAGAACACAAAATTATTCATGAATACACTCATTTTAGATTTGATTATTTTTGTGAAGATAAAAAAATTAAATCCTATAAAATACCAATGTGGTTTAATGAAGGGTTGGCTGAATACAGTGCATTTAAAGCTGTTTCTGATGATGAATCTCCAATAGATATACATGTAAATAGACTTAAGAACTTTAAAGAGCTAGATACGAGTAGTGAAATAGCTAAAGCACATTTAAGTGGATATTTACCATATGTACAATCTTACTTAACCATAGAAAACATAATAGATGCTAGTGGTGTAGATGTTGTACAAGATATATTAACAGATTCTAAAGAGATGAACTTTTATAATTCTTTAGAGAAAAACACTGATATGACTGTAGAAGAGCTTCAAAATATGCTAATTGATAATTAGTGTAATAATTAATTTATAAATTGTTTTTTAGCATTTTCTTAAGGAGCATAGAGGAATAAATTTTAATATTAAAAAATTTTGTTGTATAAATATAGGAGTAAATTATGACTGAGAATAATAATGAATTAATTTTGATATTAAGTAAAAGAAAATATATAATAAGAGTTTTGTGCTGCATAATACTTCTTGGAATTGGAATTATTATGATGTCCTTTGATTTTCAAAGAATATTTGATACTTATAATTATCTCTTTCCAGCATTTGTGGTATCCACTGTAATGCCAGTATTAAGTACATATGTTAGAAGAAAAAGACTAAAGAAATCTAAAATTGATATTAATAAATATTTTAACTTTATAGGAGAAACTAAAACGCAAATTGTTACATTACTAGGTATGATATTAACAGCAATAATTTTGAAAAGTTTCTTTTTCAAAATTTTTGGGATATTAATGATTATATTTTCACTTTGGATGTTAGTAGCTAACACTATTGATTATTTAAAGAAGAAACCGTTATTGGTGATAAATGATAGTGGTATTAAAATCAATATTAATGCTACATATTCTAATATGTATATGTTAAATTGGGTGAAGTAGAAGAAGTTTTTATTTATAATGACAATGGATATAAAACAATTGGAATATATCCATCAAATATGAAAGAAGTTTTAAGTAAAATGAGTTTACTAAGAAGAGCTATGCTCGGAAGTCCTAAAATAATAAGTATTTCTAAAAATGACATTTCGATGGATATTGATGATTTGTATATTGAAATTATGATTCATCTATGCCATTAAGTATTCGAATTAAGGATAGTAATTTTATTCCTATGAAAACTATTCTTTATTATTTAGGAGGAAACCAAAGCTTTGGTGTTGCAAAGTCAAATATACTAGGAAATATCATAGCTTTTGGCCCTTTTGGATTTTTGTTGCCAATTATAATTGATAAAATTAAAAGAGTAAAGTCTGTAGTAATTTTTTCACTTATTTTAAGTTTAACATTTGAGCTAGTGCAATTATTTGCTAATCTTGGAGAGTTTGATATTGATGATATTTTACTGAATACTCTTGGAGCGATATGTGGATATATGATTTTTAAAGGCTTTGCCTATTTGATTTATAAAAAGAAAAATTGTGATGTTAAGTCACTAATGTGAAAATCTATGAACCACTAGTATTTACATGAATGGAGGAATGGATACAATTTTTCATATATTTTAAATATAACTATGATTAATGTTAGCAGTACGGTTTTTACATCTATAAAAACCTGTAGGCCTTTGGATTGCATGAACTGTTTAAATGAATAGTTTGGAGTATCCAAATATTTGGCAACGGTAAAGGGGATAAGAATGAAAAGAAGTAAAAGAATAAAAAAAAATATTTTAATAATCCAAATTTTAATAATCAGTAGTATTATTTTTATATGTTTTTTTCTTCCTCCAATTAAATCGTACTTTAATCAGGAGATGAATAAAGATTTAATTCAAAAAATTGAGAATGAATTAATTTCAGCAAATATTGAAATTGTTCAACTAAAATATAGGAATGGTGAAAATCATAGTTCCTATTTGGCTTCATCTGGTGCAAGTACCTCAGTTTCAGAAGGTGGTAGTGGAGTGATTATTGCTAAAGAAGGTAATAGATATTTTGCCCTTACAGCCAATCATGTGATTTTAGAAGAGGATGATGTGGATAAAACTCAAATTATTGCTATGAGATATGATGATTTAGATTTTGCAGATTACATAAGTGAAGTAGGATACTTTATGGGAGTAGATGACTATTACTATCAATTTCCAAATGTTACTGTAGAGTACGCCAATGATAAATATGATTTGGTATTAATTAGTTTTATGGCGGAAGAAGAATATTCTATTTTGCCAATTTCAGATAAATTACCTAAATATGGAGACATAGTTGTAGCAATGAGTAATCCATGTAGTGAGAGAAACCTTGTATCGGCAGGTAAAATAAGCAGCAGAAAACTAGTCACATTTAATGATGAGGTAGGAAAAAATCAATATCCAATGATTCAACATACAGCCCAAATATCACAAGGAAGTAGTGGCAGTGCTTTAATTAATCAAGATTTTGAGATTGTGGGAATAAATCTAGGCGGTAATGAGAATATATTTCGACAGTATATTTCTGGGATGGCAATGGCAAGTGATCGAATTGTTGATTTTTTAGAAGAATCTGGCTTTGAATTTCAATAATGATTATAGTTTCTTTTCTGTTGTAATAAATTAAACTTCTTGAAATTTTTAAATATTTACACATGGCGCTAATACTGTACTTATCCTTATTAGCAAGAATTATTTTGATTTTCGTCCCATTATCAGCGCCGCTTGCTTTAAAATATCATTTTCCATCTTTAGTTGCTGAAGCTCTTTACGTAATTCTATTAATTCAATTAATTTATTTAATGCGAAAATAATGAATGATAAAATAAGAGTGTTTGAAAATTATCAAGATGTAATTTCTTTGTTAAAGGATTGTTACAACAAAGATGGGAATTTAGATAAAGAGAGAGTACTTCTTAAATATATCGAAAAATTTGATATATCAATGGATACAGCAAAAGTTGTTTTGCAATATAAATTGCATGAGGCAGATTCTCCGAAGGCTGAAAGTGAAAAAATAATTAGGGAACTAAAATTTGATTTAAAAAAATGCAGAGATGACCATGAGAAAAATGGTGAAACTCTAGGACCAGAATTTAAAATAATTATAAACGGAAAAGTAAAAAAAGAGGTGCGCAAGCTTACTAAAGAAGAAATTGATATTAAAGTGAGGAGAGTATCTGCAATCGTTAAAATAGGAATGTTTATGGATCGATATCCATCTGAATTGTCTGGTGGGCAGCAACAGAGGGTAGCCATTGCAAGAACATTAGCACCGAATCCTAGCGTTTTATTTATGGATGAACCATTATCTAACTTGGATGCAAAATTGCGTTTGGAAATGCGGTATGAATTACAAAGACTCCATGTTGAGACAGGAAGCACATTTGTTTATGTAACTCATGATCAGATGGAAGCCATGTCACTTGCTACAAAAATATGTCTAATTGATAATGGCGTTTTACAACAATACGAAGCACCACTTACTGTTTATAATAAACCTGCTAACCTGTTTACTGCTGACTTTGTTGGAAATCCTTCAATAAATTTTGTTAATGCTGAAGGACGGCAAGAGCAAGAAATTTCTAAGTGCAATTATGTACTAGGTGTTAGGCCTGAGTTTATTAAAATTTGTGAAGAAGGTAAAATTTCCGCAGTTGTATACGGTTCAATGCCTACAGGAATGGAAACGACCCTGAAAATAAGAGTTGGTGAATATTTGTTTACAAGTGTAAGAGATGCAAATCTTTTACACTTATTTTAGTTTGAATTAATCTAACAAAGTTCGGACTTAAGTTACATATATGGATAAATTTATTTAAATATGCTAGAAATACTTAACAAATTTTTTAAAGTAAGATAAAATATAAATAAGGTATTTGAGGAAATATAGATAAATATTTATATAGTAAGGATAGTAATTTATATTTAAATTTTATCACATAAATATAGGAGTAAATTATGGGTGGAATTAATTATAAATAGTAGTTAGAAGCATATTTATAGTTTGAATAATAAGGGGGAGTACAAAATCAAAGTGATAAAAAGAATGAGTGTATTATCAATACTAGTTATAATAAGTTTTTTATTTGTAGGATGTGATAATAAAGATCAGGAGCTGACTGAAACTAGAACGTATTCTAATATTTATTATACTATAAAATATCCATCAAATTGGTTAGAACCAGTAGAGGATAGAGGCGCAGTAAGTTTTTCAACAGAGGATAATGAGGTTTCACTAAATATAACGACAACTCGTATTTATCCATATACAGAAAATTATATTGAAGAAATCATAAAAAAAGTTGAAGAAGATATCAACGTTGAAGAATGTATTGTTGGTGGCAATAAAGGCTATAAAATTAAAATTGAAGAGGATGATAAGATAAATATTGCATATATTGTTCAAGAAAAAGATATGTTTTTCGAAATACTTTTTGAATGTTTAGATAATGCATATGATAATTATAAAGCTTTAATAAATAGAATAGATAACAACTTTGAATTTAACGACTTTGAGAAATTGGAGACTAGTAGCAATTATATTATTGGTCAGAGAGACGATAAATGGTTAGCTGATATTGAATTTTTAACGGAAAATTTGCCTAAAGTTCATAAAAATCTATTCTTTAAAGTAGAAGAAGAAGAATTTTCAGCTAATATAAAAAAAATAAAAAAAGAAATACCTACACTAACAGATGATGAAATAATTGTTGAATTGAGTAGACTTATAGCTTCGATAGGTGATTCACATACATCATTTGTGTTTAATAGCGAAGAAGTATATCCACTTAAATTTTACTATTTTGATGATGGAATTTATTTGATAGATTCTGCACCTGAGTATAGTCAATACATTGGTTTTAAACTAAAAGAGATAAATGGGAAAAGTGTTGAAGAAATTATAGAACTATTTCGACCTATTATTTCTTATGAGAATGAATCTTGGTTTAAGAAAAAATTTGCGGAATATATAGCTCGAACAGAATTTTTAAATGGTTTAAAAATAACAGATACAGAAATAGGAAAATTTGTTTTTATAGACAAAAACGGAAATGAAGAAAGTGTTGAAGTTGAACCTAGTAAGTTGGGCCTACAGAATGCAAGTGCAGATAAAGCTGAAAAAATGCTATATCTAAAGAATAGTGAAAAAAATTATTGGTATGAATTTCTTGAAGAAGATAAACTATTATATTTTCAATACAATTCTTGTTATAATATGAAGGAAAAATCTTTTTCAGATTTTAACAAAGAACTTTTTGATTTTATTGATAATAATTCTATAAATACATTTGTAATTGATTTAAGGAATAACTTAGGAGGAGATTCACTTTTGTTAGACCCATTTTTTGATGAACTTAAAGAAAGAGAAAGTCTAGACCAACCTCAAAAATTGTTTGTAATAGTAGGAAGAAATACATATTCATCTGCAATAGTAAATACTTTAAAATTTAAAAATGAAACTAACGCAATTTTTATTGGTGAACCAACAGGTGGGAAACCAAACCATTATGGAGTTGTTGATAAATTGGAATTAAGCAACACGAATACTATAGTTAGTTTTTCAACGAATTATTTACAAATCTCAAATGAAGACTTAGATTCATTTGTTCCGGATATTATTATTGAACCGAATGCAGATGATTATTTTAACAATATAGACCCAGTGATGGTAAGAATATTAGAATTTAATTAGTATATAGAGAAGGTATATGATAGAAATAGGATAAATTAAAATTGAAGGTATTGGAGAAGGTGACTCTCGATGTTAAATTTGAGGATAAAGAAAAAGTGGACAAACTTTTAAGAGAGAAAAATATAGTTTCTAAATAAAAGTATACATAATAGAAGATTAGTGTAAAACACAAGGAGTAGATTTAAAATGACAATAAATAAAAGGGCTAAAAAAACAATAATATTAATATTAATTATATTTTCTATAGTTGCGGTAAGATCAGTTACAAACGCTAATAATGATAAAATCACTGAAGAAAATGTGACTGTTGAAGATAATGAACTATATTCAATATGCTTTAAAGGCAATGTTTATGGATATGCAAATAAAAATGGAGAAGTTGTAATAGAACCAAAGTACGAAACAGTTACACAATTTTATGATGGAGTAGCGTGTGTAAGAGAATTTAATGATAATAATTATCTCATAGATGAAGAGGGAAATATAATATCTAGTATTGATGGATGGGTGTATTTAGTCAAGGATGGACTATGGTATATAGAAAAAGATAATAAATATGGTTGTATAGATAAATATGGAAAATGGGTTATTGAGCCAAAATTTGATTATTTAAGTTTGTTTGAAGAGGGTTTAGCTGAAGCAGGAATAAATGGAAAATATGGAAAACATGGTTTTGTTAATGAGAATGGCAAGTGGATTATAGAACCAAAGTTTGATGATGTATTTCAATTTTATGATGATTTAGCAGCAGCTAGTTTAAATGGGAAATTTGGATTCATAAATAAAGCTGGAGACTGGGTTATAGAACCTAAATTTGATTCTGTGACATGTGATTTTTCAGAAGGATTAGCAGCTGCAAACATTAATAATAAGGTTGGATATATAGATAAAAAAGGAGATTGGGTTATTGAACCTAAGTTTAGCAGTTCTTTTGATTTTCAAGATGGTATAGCTCTTGTTTATTATAATGGAAAGAGTGGGTTTATAGATAAAAATGGAGAGTGGATTATTGAACCCAAATTTGATAGTGCATATCAATTCAATAATGGCTATGCTATAGTAAGCTATGAAAAAGGAAATGATTTGTTCGAGTGTGGAATTATAAATAAAAAAGGGGAATTTATTTTTCAAGATGAAAATGTTTATATAACAGACAATGATATAGAAAATGGATTCTTTATTTTTAAGCGAGATGGATTATATGGAGTGCTAAATAATAAAGGAGAAGAGGTTATAGAACCTAAATATATTGAAAGCGTCAATAGGAAAAATAAAATAATTTTTTTAGATGAAGATACTATTTATTTTTTAGATGAAAATTTAGAAATACAAAATGAATATAATATAGGCAGTGAAAGAAACATTATACCAGGTTATATAGAAGAAGAAGTGAATATAATTACAAGAGATAGAATATTATATTTTAGTTTAGAAGGGGATTTAATAGGAGATTTTAAGGAAGATAATAATTATTTATTTGACAGTAAATATTGAATACTTAGTTCTCCAGCACCGGTGCTTTTGTGTGATCTTAGATCCTGAATATATAAAACAACCAATGTGGTTGTATATATTAGAAATTATTTTATTTGCGACTTCTGGTATTTGTTATTATATTGACTGGTTTAATAAGAAAAAAAACAAATAATTTTGTGGAATACATTATTTAAAATAGTAATTATTTTTGAAGATTGACTATTGTAGTACGTTAGTAGTTAAGGGGTCAGACTCCACCCGACTTTAGTCGAAAAATGATAGTGGAATTTATGATAAGAAAGTATGAGAAAAATTGTGCAACTAATGGACAAGTTGACGAACTTGCTACTATCAAAGGTGGAAAAAATTTTGATTTTAGTAGAAGGAGCAGAATTATTAATAATATTGATTCCTTTATATTTGATGAAACTAGGAGTAAATTATGATTGAGAATAATAATGAATTGATTTTGATATTAAGTAAAAGAAAATATATAATAAGAGTTTTGTGCTGTATAATACTTCTTGGAATTGGAATCTCTATTATGTCTTTTGATTTTCAAAGAATACTGGATATGTACAATTATATTTTTCCAGTATTCCTGATATTTGGAGTATTGCCTGTATTAGATACATATGGTAGAAGAAAAAGACTAAAGAAATCTAAAATTGATATTAATAAATATTTTAACTTTATAGGAGAAATAAAAACAGAAATTGTTATATTCCTAATCATAATATTAGTAGCAAGGACTCTTAAGAGTTTCTTTTACAAAATTTTTGGCATATTAGTGATTATATTATCTCTTTGGATGTTAGCGGTTAATACTATTAATTATTTAAAGAAGAAACCACTTTTGCTGATAAATGATTGTGGTATTAAAATCAATATTAATGCTACATATTCTAATATGTATATGTTAAATTGGGATGAAGTAGAAGAAGTTTTTATTTATAATGACAATGGATATAAAACAATTGGAATATATCCATCAAATATGAAAGAAGTTTTAAGTAAAATGAGTTTACTAAGAAGAGCTATGCTCGGAAGTCCTAAAATAATAAGTATTTCTAAAAATGACATTTCGATGGATATTGATGATTTGTATATTGAAATTATGATTCGTATGACTAACAAATAGTAGGCATAACTGCCCATTAGACTAATAATATGAAGCAGATGTAGAGGATTATTTTAACAATATAGACACAGTGATGGTAAGAATATTAGAAATTAATTAGTATATAGAGAACCTATATGATAGAAATAGGATAAATCAAAATTGAAGATATGTTGAGGTAATGATGCTATTATAGGATGTATTCTTAATAAGTATAAAGGAGTTCCATATGGATAAAACATTTAAATTTTCAGAAGAAACAATAAAACAAAGGAAGAAATTAATGATTGTAATGGCAATAATCATGCTAGTAGCTATTGTATTTTTTAGTATTTTTTTAAGTAGCATAGATGAAATAAAAAATATTTGGTTATTTATTAAAATTATATCTGTTATGGCAGCAATTATGATAATTGAGATTGTTATAGTATCTAGAATAATGTTTAAAAAATTAAGAACTATGGAGATAATAGTTACTGAAAAAACTTTCGTACGTCAAGGTGGTAAATTTATTGAAGCAATATCTTTTAATGATTTAATAAGAGTAAAAGTATCTACAGAGCCTTCTGGGAAAATTGCATTTATAAAGCTTAAAACAAGAAAAAAATCATTTAGTATTTCTGGATTCGAAAGTATGGATATTTTGGTGGAAAATATTAAAGAAAAGCTAGAAGATTCATCGATATTAATTATAAAAAAGTGGAAGGTAAATTGGAACAACCCAATTACTTCTGTAATCGCTGGTATTATTACCATGATAATTATTGCTTTACTAATGAGATTTAGTTTAAGTAAATATGAAATTTTTAATCGTTTTTTAATTATTGGATTCGCGTTATTTCTTCTTATTTATAGGCCTATATCAAGAAATTCTGGAAAGCGCTTTAGAATTTTAGAACTTGTTTCAGGTATTCTTATGTTAGTTGGTAGTGCATTAATTTTTATCGGTAATATGCTACACTAATAAGATTTATTTCAAAGTGAATTACAAAATAAAATAAGAAGAAAAAGAGGGAGGAAATTATGGATGATATTAAAATAGTTTACAATAGAAAATTAGTTTTCTGTATTATATTTAGTACTTTAGCTATTAGCTGTATAAGTTTAGCTGTTAGCTGGATATGTTTAGGCATTATTTCAATAATATTTATTATAGTTGCAGTATATTTTATGTTTTTTTATAAAAATCCAATTAAATTTGATTGGATAAAAAAGCCTTTAGTTGTTTTCCATTTGCAAGAGAGGGGAATTAAACTATATTCTTATGAGAAGGAAATTCCTTGGAATGATATTGATACATTTTACATTAAATTTGCTTATTTCAGATATTTTCTTTGTATAAAACTAAGAAAAGATATAGTGATGACAGAAGAAAAAAAATTGTTTTATGAAAAATTACTGCAAACAAATATTTTAAATGAAACTTATGAAGAAGATAAAATAATAGAATATCCTTTTAGTTTTATAAAAAGTTCATCTGATGATTTAAAAGCAAAAATTGAAATGTTTTTAAAAGAGTATTCTACATACTATCTTGAAAAATCGCATGATAAATTAGAAATTAATAAAAGTACACTGCAAGTACTAGGGATTGGGTTATTTGTTCTATTTTTTGCTAATATGATTGCAACTAATGCTACTTTTTTTCTGGTAACCTGTTTTGTAAGCATACCTACTATGTTTTATTTTTATAAGAAAATAAAAACTACTACATATTTAATTTTATCAGAAAAAGGATTTGAATTTCCAAAGGCAAATTTAAAACTTAATTGGAATGTGATTAAATTAATAGAAGTACAAAAGGCAACAAGAGATACTCCAGGTGCTTTGATTATTTGGTTCAATGATGTTCAAACTTTTATAAACGAAAATCCGAATTTTTTTTCAAAAATCAATAATGTAATAGATTATGATAAAGAAAAATTGATAAAAACAGGAAGATTCAGAGTGAAATGTTCAGAAACATCAATAGGAGAAGATGATTTAAGAGAAGAATTTCAAAGATATATAGATAAATATGGTCAAGTAACTATTCATGAAGAAGATACTGAGAAACATAATAAACAAGAAGAAATAAGGGATGATAATCAAGAAAAAATAAAATATAATGATCAAGAAAAAATAGAAGACAATACAATCATAAATATAACAGAGGGAAAAAGTGAGATTCTAATTGAAAATAAAACTAATGTAGACGATTCACAAAACATAGAATTAGAATGTAATTTAGAACTTCAAAAACTTTTGAAAATTCAATTTAAATCACAGGATAACTTTAGTCAAATGATTCTTTTAAAGGATGAAGGAGAGTATTGTTTGGCAGCAAGAATAGAAGGATTAACATTAGATGGTTATTGTATTTTCTTTAAAAATCAAATTAAAAATTTATCTTATTGTCCTGATTTTTACAATGAGATACTTCAAAAAGAATATTATTTCAAATTAAATACAACACAGTATATTAACCTTAAAAAATGGGAAACGGTTTTTAACAGTTATCAATTAAAAAATCATTTTATAGAAATAAAAACTTTAAATGAAAACTATAAGGGGACAATTAAGGAAATATGGGAAGAAAAAATGGTATTAAATGCATTTAAAATAAAAGATAAAGGCGCTTTTGAATCTGTATCCATTGATTTAAACTCAATTGTTTTGAGTTCTTTTGAAACTTCGGAATTAAAGCTTTTAGAAAAATATAGTTCTTAAATATAATTTAGGCATTTATATATTCAAACATCTTGTACAAATTATGCAGTTTTTATAGATGGTAAATTTGTAACTAGTGAGGTTCTAACGGAAAAGAAACTAATGAAGTTTCTTTCACTAGAACATTTGTAAGGGTAGAATAATATAAAGAATTAAAATAAATAGTAATAAAATAGGTAAGGAGAAAATATTGATGAAAAATATAGGTAAAAGGATAGTAGTTATAGGTTCTCCTGGAAGTGGGAAAAGTACTTTTGCAAGAAAACTTGCTGAAATAATAGAAATTCCACTGGTTCATCTTGATAAGGAGTATTGGAATGCTGGATGGGTTGAAACTCCGAGAGATGAATGGATAAAGAAGCAAAAAAACATGATTTCAGCAGAAGAGTGGATAATTGATGGCAATTATAGTAGTACATTAAGTATGCGTATTGAAAAGGCGGATACAATCATCTGTTTTCGGATTAATAGAGTTAAATGCATTCAGGGGTATTTTAAAAGATTAATAACTAATATAAATAAAAAAAGACCTGATATGGCAGAGGGTTGCCCTGAAAAATTTGATTTTGAATTTATGAAGTATATATGGGATTTTCCTAAAAAATCAGGTAAAAAGAATATTGAGATACTAGAGAAAAATAAAGATAAACAATTAATAATTTTTAGAAGTAGAGGCGAGGCAAATAAGTTTTTGAAAGAGCTTGTTGAGTAATAAGTAATAATGAAAAAAGTAATATTGAATAACAAGATCCACTTTACAGTCAAAGTGGGTCTTGTTATTTTTTTATTCAAATTCAATGTTATTCTCTTTACACCAGCGTATGGCAAGTTCTTTTGTAGAATTTTCTTTATGATCATACCAAGCTTGTTGCAAATCTAAATCATAGATTTTATCTTTAAATCTTCTGAAGGCACCACTACCATTTAAAGTATTCAGCAGTATGCCAGATTTTTGATTATCCTCTAAAGAATAGCAAAATGATTTCATTAGCTCATATTCATCTAAGTCTTCACTATTTGGTAAATTGATATAATCTTCGTAGTTCTCTTCTATATCAACAATGGTTTTGATGATGTCTATTTGCCAATCAGCATAGTTTCCTAAATCATCAAGACTCTTCTGACCAGTGAATACGTCATCTGCAATTCCAGCGTATTCATCAAAAACACACACTATGAGATTATCCTTTTCACTATAATAGTGGGTAGATTCATCAGTACAAAGCTCGATTGCTTCAATAACGTCTTCAAGTTTAATTTTTTTCATACGTAACATCTCCTTTTGATTATTTAATTTATATTATTTTAAAATAAAGATTTTCTGACGGAAGGAAGAAAATCATCCTTAATTGTGCATTTAAAAATTACTGATTTTCTATTTTCTCAGCTAGTTCATTCAAATAAGCCCATCTGTCCATTTTTTCTTCTAATACTGTTTCTTCTTTTTCTTTTTCGGCTAAAAGTTCCTGAAGTAGTCCATAGCTACTACCAGCCGCATTTATCTTTTCTTCTATTTGTGAAAGTTCATTTTCTAAAGATTCTATAATAGAGTCTATTTCTTCAAATTCCAGTTTTTCTTTATAAGAGAATTTTAATTTAGTGTTATTTTTATAGTCATTTTTTGATTTTTTATTTTCAGTAGTAGTTGATACAGCTTTTTTCGCATATTCAATTTCAATTTTTTCTTGTTGCTTTGTAGTTAGGTAATCTGAATAATTACCAACGTGTTTTGAGATAATGCCATTTCCCTCGAAAGCAAATATTCTATTTGTTATTCTATCTAGGAAGTATCTATCATGGGAAACAATAATAATTACACCGTTAAAATAATCAAGATAATCCTCTAATATTGTAAGAGTTTCAATATCTAAATCATTGGTAGGCTCATCAAGATAGAGAACATTTGGAGCATCCATTAATATGCTTAGTAGATAGAGTCTTCTCCTCTCACCACCAGATAATTTGCCAACATAAGTCCATTGCTGGGTGGAAGGGAATAAAAAGTTTTCTAGCATTTGTGATGCACTTATTTGGGTTCCATCTTCTGTTGTGATGAATTCAGCTTTTTCTCTTATGTATTCAATAACCCTTAGATTTTCATCCATATGGTCTACTTCCTGAGTGTAAAAGCCCATTTTTACAGTTGTTCCTATGTCTATAGTTCCAGAATCAGGTTTCATTTTTTCGTTTAATATATTCATAAGTGTAGATTTACCACTACCATTAGGGCCTACTATACCAATTCGGTCTTTTTTGGTCATTATATAACTAAAGTCATTAAATAATAGATTATCATCAAATTTTTTGCTTATATGATCAATTTCAATTATTTTTTTGCCTAATCGAGTACTGGCTGTGGATATTTCAACATTTTCCTCTGAGAGATCTGCCTTTGAATTTTCGATTTCTTCAAATCTATCAATTCTTGCCTTTTGTTTGGTGCTTCTAGCTTTGGCGCCTCTTCTAATCCAAGCCAGTTCTTTTCTGTATAAATTCTGTCTTTTTCGCTCAGTATCTTTTTGAATTTGAAGTCTTTCAGCTTTTTTTTGTAGAAATTCACTGTAATTGCCCATATAAGTATATAAGTTTCCTTTGTGAAGTTCTATTATCTTATTAGTTATTCTATCTAAAAAATACCTATCGTGGGTAATCATTAAAAATGAACCTTTTTTACCGTTTAAATATGTTTCAAGCCACATAATAGTGTCTGTATCAAGGTGGTTGGTAGGCTCATCTAAAATTAATAAATCACAAGGAGATATTAATGTAGAGGCGAGAGCTACCCTTTTTTTCTGGCCACCAGATAAGGTGGATATTTTTGCAGTAAAATCAGTAATGCCTAGTTTAGTTAAAATAGTTTTTGCTTCATTTTCTACGGCCCAACCATTTTCAGCATCCATTTTTGCAGTGAGGATATTTAATTTGTTTATCAAATTTTCATCTGAGGGGTCCCTCTGTAGTTTATAAAGTAAGTCTTCATATTCTCTTAAAAGCACCATTAGTTTTGAATCGCCTTTGTAAACTTGTTCTAAAACAGTTGCATCTTGATGCATATTAGGATTCTGAGATAAATATTCAATGCGCAGATTTGATTTTTTAGTAATATTACCAGAGTCTGACCATTCCATTCCTGCAATTACTTTTAATAAAGTAGACTTTCCAGTACCATTAATACCTATTAAACCAATTTTATCGCCTTCATTTATATTCAATGAAATATTGTCAAAGAGAATTTTTTCGCTATAGCTCTTACTAAGGTTTTCTAATGTTAAAAGATTCATAATAATTCCTTTCTTCGTGTTATATAATAATATTACAATGTATATATTATAAAGCATTAAAGGATATTATTAAACTAATAGTTTTTTAACTTCACTCTGCAAACTGTACTTTTATTTTTTAGAGGTTTTAATAAATTAAAGATTCTCGGATGTACGATGAGAATTATCATTAATTCCCTCTTTATACTTTGATATTCTCCTGTTTACTCTTTATTTCTTAATATTTCAATTAGTTAATTATATATCTAT
>NZ_JBTVVN010000129.1:0-284 GCF_054819755.1 Clostridium sp. DL1XJH146 | reverse complement strand
AATTTAAATTTATTCATTTTCTTTTCCTTTCCTTTTATTCCGACTATCTTGCACTCTTGTTGATTAATGTTATTCTTTATTCTAATTATTTTACACGTAACTTAACTACTAACTTAACTACTCTCGGAGATCCGAGTCCTGAGTCCTGAAATTAACGATTATAATTCTTTACAGTGAGGAATGGGATTTTTTTTAGGTTCATTGGAAGGTCATTTTGACCTTATAGCCATACAATGGAGGTAAGCTTTCCTTCCATAACCCTTCGCAATTAAGAACCAACTTAC
>NZ_JBTVVN010000128.1:0-288 GCF_054819755.1 Clostridium sp. DL1XJH146 | reverse complement strand
ACTGGCTGGAGGCACTTACCGGCAAGCCGGTACACGACCACTGGTGGCAGACCGAGACCGGTTGGCCGGTGACGGCGCCCTGCACTGGGCTGGGCGACCACGACCTGCGCGCCGGCTCGACCAACCGCGCGGTGCCCGGCTACCACGTGCAGGTGGTAGACGACGAAGGCCGGCTGCTGGGGCCGAATGAGCAGGGCTCCATCGTCATCGCCCTGCCGCTGCCGCCGGGCTGCGCGCAGACACTGTGGAACGACCACCCACGCTACCTGCAGGCCTACCTGAAGACCT
>NZ_JBTVVN010000127.1:0-288 GCF_054819755.1 Clostridium sp. DL1XJH146 | reverse complement strand
TGGTGCTGATACTAGGAATTGAACCCAGAACCTACTGATTACAAGTCAGTTGCTCTACCAATTGAGCTATATCAGCATGAAAATTTTGCATTTTAACATTTATATATGTAAAATGGCGACCCAGAAGGGACTCGAACCCTCGACCTCCGGCGTGACAGGCCGGCACTCTAACCAACTGAGCCACTGGGCCTCATTAATTTAGATATTGTTTCATGGTGGGCACAACAGGGCTCGAACCTGTGACCCCCTGCTTGTAAGGCAGGTGCTCTCCCAGCTGAGCTATGCGCC
>NZ_JBTVVN010000126.1:0-292 GCF_054819755.1 Clostridium sp. DL1XJH146 | reverse complement strand
AATGGTGAATTCGAGCCCCATTTTGTCGAGCGTGTTGGTGATAGAAACGCCAACATCAAAAGCAACATTACGCTGCTGCTCGTTTTCAGTAACGAGCACTTTCATGCGCTCCAGTGCTGTTACGTTGAGTCGAGGATTGGTAGGGTCGCCTGTGAAGTCGATAGTGCTACCCTCCACCAGCTTAAATGTGCGGAGTGGAATAACAGGTAGTTCATATTTCATCTCGCCCGAACTTGCCGTTAGTTGGCCAGTGAGGCGCATATCTCCTTGATGTGTGATGCGGAATGTTAGG
>NZ_JBTVVN010000125.1:0-312 GCF_054819755.1 Clostridium sp. DL1XJH146 | reverse complement strand
GGTTATAAACCACTCTTTGTTTTTTGTTTAATATGCAAATATTATATAATTAGTTTATATATTACTTTTATGTAAAACACAACAAATAATAAGCCTAAAAACCATAAAAATATGATTTTTAGCTTATTCTAAATGGAAGGATGTTATTATATGAATAAAAAACTAAGAATTCTAACTAGAAACTTACAGAAATTATTTGACTCTGGAATAATTGAAAAAATGGCTTTAAAGCATTAATTTGTGAAACGAAAAAGTAAACTTACAGAAGACAAATTTTTAAGTCTATGTACATTTTCAGGAGAAGATTTATGT
>NZ_JBTVVN010000124.1:0-318 GCF_054819755.1 Clostridium sp. DL1XJH146 | reverse complement strand
GCAATAACTTCATCCATAGCAGCTGAAATCTCAGCATCAGTAACAGCCTCTTTGACATCCTTAAATCTCATACTGGCTTTGTTACCTGATTGAGTTAAAAAACCCATAACTAAAGTCTTTGACATAGTTTTTCACCTCCTTTCTTAAAAATATAATGCACAATTCACAATGCACAATGTACAATTAAGGATGATTCTCTCCCTTTGGTCTAGAATCTTTAATTTGTTTATTAATCAAAGATTTTGCTTCGCAAAATCATCCACAATTGCAAATTGCAAATTGCACATTGCAAATTTCTTTTGATCTTAATTGTGCATT
>NZ_JBTVVN010000123.1:0-328 GCF_054819755.1 Clostridium sp. DL1XJH146 | reverse complement strand
GGGGTATAGCGCAGATGGTAGCGCGCGTGGTTTGGGACCATGAAGCCGCGGGTTCAAGTCCTGCTACCCCGACCAAAAATGCGTCTTTAGCTCAGTTGGATAGAGCAACGCCCTTCTAAGGCGTGGGCCAGGGGTTCGAATCCCTTAAGACGCACCATTTTATTTAAATGAGCGTGAATAGCTCAGTTGGTAGAGCATCTGACTCTTAATCAGAGGGTCCAGGGTTCAAACCCCTGTTCGCGTACCAAAACGTGGTGGGTATAGCTCAGTCGGTAGAGCGTTAGATTGTGGTTCTAAATGCCAAGGGTTCGATTCCCTTTATTCACCC
>NZ_JBTVVN010000122.1:0-331 GCF_054819755.1 Clostridium sp. DL1XJH146 | reverse complement strand
CAAATACTATTGGTACAAGTGGACTAGCTGGTATAGCTCTTACTTTAAATCATGTATTCCAATTTCCAGTAGGGAAACTTTTAATTATTCTAAATATTCCTCTATTCATCTTTGGATATAAATTAATAGGAAAAAAATTCATATTAAAAAGTTCAATCTTTATTATTTCATCTTCAATATTAATAGATTTATCTAATAAATATATCCACTTTCAACCTATGGATGAAAAAATGATTGCTGCAATATTTGCTGGTGTAGTATCAGGAATAGCTATGTCCTTACTTTTCATGTCAGGTTCTAGCGCTGGTGGCCTTACTATTTTAGCAAAAAT
>NZ_JBTVVN010000121.1:0-333 GCF_054819755.1 Clostridium sp. DL1XJH146 | reverse complement strand
TTCACCGTACGCCCTTTATATCTTAATCAACGTTTTGTTACAGTGACGTTTCTTTATTTGAATGTGCAATTTGCAATGTGCAATGTGCAATTAAGTTCAAGAGATAAAACCTTTAAACCTTAAGTTCAAAAGATAAAACCTTTAAACATAAATACAATTACAACTAGTGCAATTAACACAATAAATATAAAAACAATTATAATTTATATTTCTATGCAATTTTCAAAGAACATAATTGAGCTTAATCGCTCAAAACTAAACAGAGATTTGCCAGACAACTCCCTAGAAAGGAGGTGATCCAGCCGCAGGTTCTCCTACGGCTACCTTGTTACG
>NZ_JBTVVN010000120.1:0-334 GCF_054819755.1 Clostridium sp. DL1XJH146 | reverse complement strand
AATAATTAAAATTCAAAATGTTGATTGTTATAGTTTTAGTTAAAGATGAATATTTACTTCCGCTTTTTATTTTAGAGGTGTATAACTTTGACCAATAAAACAATGTCCTCTTAATCATCTCGAGATAAATCACTTCAACATAAATTCATACAAGTCCATAAGGTCTACAATTTCATATTCATCTAAAATATCTTTTATCTTATTTATCATTAGTTAACTTCCTTTTTTATAAAATTTATTAGCTTAATTTCTTATATCTTCCATTACCCAAAAACTCTATAATTCCATTATCCCTTAAAATCTGAAGCTGCTGCCTTATCTTTGCTTTAATATT
>NZ_JBTVVN010000011.1:0-103387 GCF_054819755.1 Clostridium sp. DL1XJH146 | reverse complement strand
TTTACTAATAATTATATAATATTTTATTACATTTTTGGATTAATTTATCTCGAAATATTTTTACTCGTTAAAGCTGAATTACTAAGATATATTTAAGTAAAAAATTCTCATCTTTATTTTCAAATATAAGGGTTATATGGTACTATAAATATATTAGAAAAGTTTGTTTTAAAGTGAGGTATGAGTATGGATAACAACCAAAGTAGTGGTATGCAATTTTCTATGGATTCATTTAAAATGCCTGGTACAGAGAATGATACTGTAGATAATCCTTTAGAAAAAAATAACAAAAAAGAAAATAATAAAGAAGAAAACATTATTCTTTGGCATAGCACAAATGTATTTGAGGATATGTGTCAGACTATTGAGGGAAAAAAGAAACATAATCTTGCAAATGAGACCAAAAATAATTTAAGTATAATTCTATGTAGATATAGTGGTTTTGATGATAAAAAAATATATTTAAGCTCCATAAAAAAACTTCATGAGAGACTTTTGAGTTTGAATAATCTATATAAGTTTTTCTATAAGGGAATTCCTATTTTATTAAATGAACATATAACTAATATAGTGTCAAATCGAATTGATAATGGATTGGATGTTAAAAAAACAGATTTTAGAATATTGTTAAATGAAACAGAACTATTTAATCATGTTGAGAAATCTAAAGTGAATAAGTCTTTTAAAGAAGCTTTCTTTATTGTATTAGAAAAGTATATTGATAGTGAAACAAGAGTAAATGCAAGTAAAGTAAAAAGTTTTATTGTAAAGTTAATATCTTGGTCAAAAGAATATATTTCAGTATTATTTAGAGATGAGATAGTAAATTACAATCCTAAAATAGTATATTTCGGAGAGGCAAAGAAGCATGAATGTTACTTTTTTATATTGCTATCTTTATTGGGTTGTGATGTGGTAGTCTTTGAGCCAGAGGGTGAAAAACAGTGGCATAATATTGATAAGTTTGGTAAGTATTCTTTTAGATATGAAGGAAGATACAAAGAAGATTTAAAGGAAAATCCATTTATAGTAGAAAATAAAAATACAACAACTAGCAATGTAGTTAAGAGAACTAGTAATGAAAGAAAAACTAATAGTAAATTTCAACCTATACCAAATGGAAGTCCTATTATTGGCACAAGAATAAAAAAGACATTGGATATATTTACAGAAATTAAACTTCCAACTGAAAAACGTGGAGGATATTTGCAAGGAAGTAATCCAATAGTACCTGTGTATTTTTATAGATATATAGGATTAGAAGAAGGAGAACTAGCCCAGGAAGAATATTCTAACAAAATATATTTATTGGATAAAGAATTTGAAAAACAGGAATATAATTACATTAAATTTATCGATAGAATTCCGTCACCTAGCAATAGTGAGTTAGGAAAAATAATTAACATAATAGATAGAATTTTTAAAGGTAAGACTACTGTTGATGTGGAATATATATTGAATGAAGTATATAGAAATAAATTATTGCCACAATCATCTAATGTAAGTTTAAATAATTCTTTTAAGTATGCACTTATGGAAGTTTTTAATATGTACTTGGCAAACGAGAATCCAAATGTATCTAAGACAAAAAATTTACTAGTTAAATTTATTGTTTGGATCAATAAGTACTCTAAAAATTTATTTAAAAATATCAAAGCTGATAGTTTAGATGTGCACAACCCCAAGATATTATATTATGGTGAAATAAAATATACTGAAGTATATTTGCTTATATATTTTTCAAGAATTGGTTGCGATGTGTTGTACTTAAATACTGAGTACAAAAGTGATGATATTTTTGCGAGAATAGATAAAGAAGAACAATATACAGTACTTCAGAAGAATGAAATATCTAGATCACTGATGGCATTTCCAACTGAAGAGAAGATAATAAGAAAATCAACAGTAGCATATAATGCTTCAAATGAAATTCAGGAAATGTTATTTAATCCCGATACAGGTATGTACAAACCTTGGCAATTCCAAGAATATAACACAATACCAGTTACTCTTAAGACAACCTTTGAAGAGATAAAAATTCTATGGAGTGAAGAGGCAAGGATCAGACCAAATTTTAAAATTGCTAATAATACAGTATATGTACCTAATTTGTTTTCCAAAATAAATGGAACATACACAGACTTATCAAAATACTGGTCCGTTTTGAGTGAATTAAGTGCAGCAGATGATACTTACTTTATAGAAAAGCTTCCATTTTCCAGGGTTAACTATACTAGGGAGGATGTTTTTTCACTTGCCTATGTGCTTAATAGAGATGGGACTGTTGATAAAGAAAAGCTCATTAAAAACAAGTTCTATAATTATTCTCACTTAAAAAATTCCTTGCAAGATTTTATTATTTCAAAAATAAATGAAGTGATAAAGAGTAACTATTTTTGCAGAGAAGTTGATAATAAATTTAGTCTTAAAATTTTAATGACCATTCTTAATATGCAGGATGATATACTAAATTTAATACAAAAATTTGATTTTCCACACTATATACCAAAAGTAATTGTATATGTTAATGACAAATCTGATTTTAGTGAGGAAGATATCATTACTTTGGTTTTACTTAATATTATAGGAATTGATGTTTTGGTATTTGCGCCAACTAATTACAACAATATTGAAAATCATATAAAACAATATGCTTTCGATGTTCATCAGTTAGAAGATTTTAAATTAGATTTACCATTAAATTTGAATAAAAAAGAACCTAAATCGTTCTTTTCTAAAATATTTAAAATGAATTAAGGAGGCAATAACATGGATATGGAATTTAAAAATAACCAAGTTTTAGATGGAGTCGATAATGCACCAACTTTTGATTTAGAGAAAAAGAAAGCAGAGGTAGCACAAAAGATTCAAAGTTCGCCAGAAATTCAGAATCTTGTAAGACAAATTGATTTGCAAGACGCAAGTAGTATTTTAAGTTTCGGAAAACCTGCAACAGAAGAAATGTCAACTTTTGCAGATAAATTATTACACCAAATGGAAGTAAGTAAAGTAGAAGATTCAGGACAGATGCTTGTTCAACTTAAAAAAATAATGGATAAATTTGATATCAAAGAATTACAAGGTGAAGAGAAACAGGGTATGTTTAGTAAGATGTTCAAGTCAACTAAAAACTCACTAGAAGCACTTTTTAAAAAGTATCATACTATGGGAGATGAAGTTGATAAGATATACATATCAATAAAACAGTATGAAACTGAGATTGAAAAGGCAAACAAAGATTTAGATGAATTATTTATGAGAAATGTTGAATGTTATGAGCAATTAGAAAAATATATCTATGCAGGAGAATTAGCAACAGACCATATAAAAACAAATATGGTTCCACAATTAGAAAGTAAAGTTGATAGTGGCAGTGAAATGGATAGAATTAATTTAGAAAATATGAATAGAGTTATTGAAATGATGGAGCAAAGAGTACATGATTTAAAATTAGCAGAACATGTTGCTCTTCAAGGAATGCCTGACATTAAAACTATGCAGTATAGTAACTATGGACTTGTTAGAAAAATTAATTCAGCTTTTATTATAACAATGCCAATATTCAAACAATGTCTTGTTAAAACAATTATGCTTAAAAGACAGAAAGTACAAGCTAAGAGTTTATCAGCATTAGATGAAACAACTAATGAATTATTATTAAGAAATGCAACAGCAACAGCTAATCAAAATAAAGAAATAGCAAAACTTACTACAGGAAGCTCTATAGAAATAGAAACTCTTGAAAAAACTTGGGAAACAATAGTTAATGGTATTGATGAAACTAAGAGAATACAAGAAGAAGCTAAGCAAAAGAGAGAAGATAGTAATAGAAGACTTTCTGTATTAAAAGAAGATTATGAAAAGAAGAGATATGTACAATAGCTAATGCACAATGCACAATGCACAATGCACAATCAAGTTCAAAAGATAAAAGATAAATGATAAAAGATAAATGATAAAAGATAAAGAATAAAAGATAGTTCACAGTTCACGGTGCATAGTTTACAGTAATGGATGATTTTCTTTCTGTTGGTCAGAAAATCTTTAGGTTAGATAGCGGATTTTGCGTAGCAAAATCATCCTTCACTGTACTCTGCACTCTGCAAACTGCACTCTATATTTTAAAGAGCACTCTATGCTTTAAAAAGGAACTTTTTATATAAACAATATTATTGATGCTAAGTAAACTTTAAAATATAGCTAATAAAAAGAAGGAGTGTTTATATTGGATTATAAGATATTATATGAAGGGGCATACCCGATTATACAAGCTAATTTGCAGCGCGGAGAGACGATAAAAGCAGAATCAGATGCTATGGTTACTATGTCATCTACTGTTGATGTTAAGGGAAGTATGGAAGGTGGAGTATTAAGAGGGCTTGGAAGAATGCTTGCTGGTGAAAAATTCTTCTTTCAAAACTTAACAGCTAGTAGAGGAGCTGGTGAGGTTCTTTTAGCTCCAGCAATACCGGGTGGAGTTCTTGATGTAGAATTGGATGGGTCTTATGGATTATGCGTTCAGAAGGATGGATTCTTAGCTGGTACTCAAGGAATTGAAGTTGAAACTCAAATGCAAAATTTAGCAAGAGGAATGTTTTCAGGAGAAGGATTTTTTATAGTAAAAATAAGAGGAAAAGGAACTGTCTTTGTAAGTTCATATGGAGCAATTCACGCTATTAACATACCAGCAGGGGAAGAAACTATTATAGATAATGGTCATTTAGTAGCATGGCCAGATTATATGCAATATACGATAGAAAAAGCATCTTCAAGTGGATGGATTTCTAGTTTTACATCAGGTGAAGGTTTGGTTTGTAGATTTAGAGGACCTGGAACAGTACTTATACAAACACGTAATCCTAAAGCTTTTGGTAGTTGGATACAGAAACTTATACCACCATCATCAAAGTAAAAATTATCAATCGGTGTAGTTACTAAATACGCTAAGATGAAATAACTTTAAAAAATCAAGTTCATCCTTTTAAATTCATAACTAGTAACATCGGTGCTTCTAGTTATGAACTATAAGTGATGAACTTGCTACATAAAAAACTTTACTAATAATTTACTACCAACTATAGCTCCGAGAAATAGAAATATACCATATACCCAACCAGATAAAGATAGTGAAGAGAGTGAACTGTAAAATCCACCTATATTACAACCAGAAGCAATTATTGCTCCATATCCCATTAATAAACCACCTATTACTGCTCCGAAAACTTGTTTTATAGATTTGATTTTTTTAATCCTGAAATGAGAAGCTAATAAAGAAGCTAAAAGAGCACCAACTATAATCCCGAGATTTCTCATAGTGCCAGGGTCATTTAGAAAACCAGATTGTAAAGTTATTTGTGCGCTTTCACTACTGAAATAGAACCATTTATCTACGCTACCACCAACTAATTGGTATAGCCATGCTCCCCAATAAGAGAATGTTTCAGTAAGTCCCCATGGGTTACCAGTAGTAACTAATATAACGATTTGCATAAGGGATAGTATAACTGCACCAGCTATGTATGACCACGAATCTTTAAACCAACTTTTATAGTATTTATTATTTTTCAAATTCATAATTACCCTCCTAATTAATTGTGTTATTTCCTGCTTTGCCATTTATCAGCTAAAATATATAGAGTAGCAATTAGTAAAAGTTGGATCATTAATGCTCCGGCCCATCCTAATATATCAGGCAAAAATATAGCTTTGCCATGTAAAATAAAATTGAGTTTCCACCATGCATAATCATGGGCAGCTAAAAGGGTTCCAACAATGAAAAATAATATAGTTATTAATTGTACTAAGAAACCTTCTCCTATTCTCATAAGAGTACCAGAGGAGCAACCACCGGAAATTACCATTCCAATTCCAAACATAAAGGCGCCAATAGCTGTTGCTGGACTAATAGGAGTAACATAATTTTGTCCAGGAATAGGTAATCCATTAGAATATGCACTAAACTTTATTGCAGTAAAAACAATAGTTGTAATTGCAAAAGCTATAAGTACTGATTTTGTAAGCGTTGTACTTCCAGTTAAGTAAGGATCTCTTACTGCAGCTGTAAAACAAAATCTTGATTTTTGGAGAACAAATCCTAGGCAAATCCCTGTTACCCAAAATAATCCTAATTTAATAGAAACATTAGAGAGTAAAATTCCAGATATTATTATAGCTATAAAAACTGCAATACCTATTGGTATTTGGTTTTTTTTAGTGCTTGTGTTGGTATATTTCATTAGATTTGCCCTCCTTTTTATAATAAATGGTTAATTTGAAAAAAAACATATTGAACTTTAGTTTTATGGGTTAAGTATATCACAAAAAATCATTAGTTTTCAATTAGCATAAATTGTGCTATAATGAAAACGTTTCTGAAATAACTATTATTGGAAGCTTTAAACTATTAAAGGAGGGAATTGTTTTGCCTATAGAATCCTTTAGATATTTTTATAAGGTGGCAGTAAGTAAGAGTATATCTAAGGTTGCAAATGAAGTTCATATCTCACAGCCTGCTCTTAGTCAACAGATTCAAAAGCTTGAAGAAAATTTAGGGTATAAACTATTAACAAGAAGTAATAAAGGTGTTGAATTAACAGACAAAGGGTTAATAGTTTTTAAATATGTAGATAATATAGTAAGAACTTATGATGCTATGATACAGCATTTAGAGCAGGATTCAAAAGAGAAGCAAATTATAAAAATTGAAGCATGTGGACCTATTGCTACATATGCATTGCCATGTGTGTTATATAAAATAAAGAATAAATTTCCACATCATAATTATGAATTGAAATCTAATTCATCTGATAAAATTGAAAATAATATAAAGAATAATATCGCTGATATAGGAGTGATTTACGAAAAACCTACTGATCAATCATTAGAATATTGTGAGATAGATACAGATAATTTATCTTTGGTTGCAGGTTATGATTACGAAATAGATGAAGAAATATCTTTGAAAAAGCTATTAAAGCACCCATTTATTTTGTTGAGTGATAAACTTGATATCGAAGATCGATTAGTTGATAATATTAATAGTTCAGGGTACGAATATAATGAATTAAATGTTTTATATAAAAGCGACTCTATTGAATCAGTGAAAGCTTCTTTATTTCAAGGCTATGGAATTGCATTTTTACCATATACATCTATAAAGAAGGAATTATATGAAAAAAGATTAAAATTAGTAAAAATATCAGACTTTCAAATTAAATATAAAATGTATTTAATAAATGATAAAAGAACTCAATTAAATAAGGCAGTTAATGAATTTTTAGATTATTTTAAAGAAATAGGGAAAAAATCTATGTGTTAAAGTTTAGTAATTGTTATTTCCCAGACACCATTAATAACTTCTTCAATTTCTTGTTTAACATCATATTCTTTTAAAAACTCGGTAAGAGCTTCAACGGTACAACTATGATCTGTTACTACCATAATAGATTCTTTAGGTTTTATCTTTCGAAGTTCTTTTTTTGTTTTTATAATTGGTACAGGACATATATCGCCTAAGCAATCCACTTTTTTCATTTTAAATCTCCTTTTATACGTATATTAGTTTGTAATTATATTGAATCAATTAATAAGTTAACATTTATAGAAATATCCCTTTATAAGTATATTGATTAGGTATTATACCATAAAAAATCGATTTATGGTATAATGTCGTAAAAATGTTGATAAAACTAACTTATCATATAAAGAATGTGGATAAAACCAAATTGTTGTACAAAGAAATGTGGATAAAAATAAATGTGGATAAAAATAAATTATTATATAAAGAATAGAGAGGGCTAAATGATTAGATATTTAATTACTGGAGGGGCAGGATTTATAGGCTCAAATTTTATAAGATATTTATTTAACAAGAGTGAAGATATAAGTATTTTAAATGTAGATAAACTAACATACGCTGGGAATTTAGATAATCTTAGTTATATAGAAGATAATCCTAATTATACTTTTGTTAAAGAAGATATATGTAATAGTAATAGTATTCAAAATATTTTTGAGAGCTATAGACCGAATTTTATTATTAATTTTGCTGCAGAATCTCATGTCGATAGAAGTATTGAAAAAAGTCAAGAATTTATAAAATCAAATATATTAGGTACACAAGTAATGTTAGAGTGTTCACTGAATAGTAATGTAGAAAAATTTATACAAATTTCAACGGACGAAGTATATGGTTCTATAGAAAATGGATTATTTACTGAAAAATCTAATTTAAATCCCAGAAATCCTTATGCAGCTAGTAAAGCTTCGGCGGATTTATTAGCACAATCTTTTTATAATACTTATGGATTACCTGTGATAATTACTCGTTGTAGTAATAATTATGGGGCTCATCAGCACAGTGAAAAACTTATACCAAAAATTATTACAAATATTTTAGATAGAAAAGCAATACCTATTTACGGTGATGGAAGAAATATTAGAGATTGGATTTATGTTATGGATCATTGTAATGCGATACATACAGTATTAAAAAAGGGCGTTATTGGAGAAATATATAATATAGGCAATAATAACGAGATAAGAAATATAGACTTAGTGAAAATTATAATTAATAAAACAAAAGAAATATTACAAAATGAAGGCCTTGATGCAGAGGGTATAGATGAACAATTAATCCAATTTGTAGAAGATAGAAAAGGGCATGATAAGAGATACGGCATAGATGCAACTAAATTAAGAGAGAATCTTGGATGGAGTTGTAATACTCAATTTGAGGTTGCTTTAGAAAAAACAATTAATTGGTACATAAATAATAAATTATAGATGGTGATAAATGATGGATATTCCTTTCAATAAAGTACATTTAACAGGCAAGGAACTAGGATTAATAGAGGAAGCCCTAAATAGGGGAAGCGTTAGTGGAGATGGATATTTTACCTCTAAAGTAATGTCACTTCTAGAAGATAGATTTTTTATATCAAACATCCTTATGACTACTTCAGCTACTCATGCACTAGATATGGCCATGATGCTTATTGACTTAGTGCCCGGAGATGAAGTGATAATGCCTTCCTATACTTTTCCTTCTACTGCGAATTCAGTAATGCTAAGAGGCGCAACACCAGTATTTGCCGAGATATTACAGAACACTTTGAATATTGATCCAGATGATATTGAGAGAAAGATTACGAATAAAACTAAAGCTATAGTACCTGTTCATTATGGTGGAATTGGTTGTGAAATGGATAGAATTATGGAAATTGCTAAAAAGCACAATCTATATGTAATTGAAGATGCAGCTCAAGGAGTGAACTCTAAATATAAGAATAAATTTTTGGGTACATGGGGACATTTAGCTTGTTATAGTTTTCATGGAACTAAGAATTATATAAGTGGTGAAGGTGGAGCTTTAGTTATTAATACAGAAAATAAACAATTGTTAGAAAGAGCTGAAATCATAAGACAAAAGGGAACTAATAGAAATAAGTTCTTAAGAGGAGAAGTTGATAAATATTCTTGGGTAGATATAGGGTCTAGTTATACACCATCTGATATTTTAATGGCGGTGTTATATGGACAACTAGAGGAATTAGATGGTATAAAAGATAAGAGAAGGAAAATAGTTAGTTATTATTATGAAAACTTATATAAATATTTAGAGGCTGGCGTAATAAAGGGAATGACTAGCATGCAAGAAGATGAAGATTTAAGTTATCATCTTTTTTATATTCTATTAGAAGATGAAAAGAGTAGAGATAAAGTTATTAAAAGATTAAAGCTATGTGGTATTCAAGCTTTTACTCACTTTGAACCACTACATAGTTCTAGTATGGGAGAATCTTTAGGATATTCATTAGGGAACTTACCAATAACAGAAAGAGTGAGCAAAACCATTTTGAGACTTCCTTTATATACAGATATGACAGCTGAAGAAATGAAATATGTTGTATGCAATCTAGAGGAAATATTAAAGGGGATATAAATATGTGGAGTAGTGTATCTGTTGTAATTCCAGTTTACAATAGTTTTAGTTCTTTAGATGAGTTATATACTCAATTAATCAAGGTATTGGAAACTATATTCGTGGATTATGAGGTTATTTTAGTAGATGATTATAGCTCTGATGATAGTTTTGTAAAGATGAGAGAGATACATAAGAAAAATAATAAATTTAAAGTGATAAGACTAAAGAAAAATTATGGTCAGCAAAATGCAATTAAATGTGGATTGGATTTTGCATCTAAAGATTATGTCATTACCATGGATGATGACCTGCAGCATCCGCCTGAAGAAATAATAAATATAATGAAAAAGATGGATGAAGAGTATGATGTGGTTTATGGCATAGCAGAAAAAAAAGAACATAATTTTTTAAGAAACCTTGGCTCTAAAGCAACTAATTCTTTGTTTAATATTATTTGTCATAAACCGAAAGATATAAAAGTAAGTAGTTTGCGATGTATTAGAAAAGATGTACTAAAAGAAATTAAAAAGAATAAAACATCTTTTGTGTATATAAGCGCAATAATACTAAGTATAACTAAAAATATTGGCAATGTTTATATTAAGCATAGACCGAGAAGGTATGGCAAGTCTAATTACAATTTTTCAAAGCTTGCTAAATTATTTTTGAAATTATATATTTATTATTCAGATACAAAACTATTTAAGAGATTTCGGAAGATGGAACCACAATTTGAAATTTACGAAAGTTACTTTTAAGGAGATTTGAAAATGAAACTTTTAGTATTAGGCGGATCAAATAGTCAGATTAATGCAATAAAATATGCAAACAAAAAAGGAGTTACTACAATTGTTTCGGATTATTATGAGGATGCACCAGCAAAAGAAATAAGCGATTTTGGTGAACTTACTAGTACTTTTGATGTAGAAGGGAATTTAGCCCTTGCTAAAAAATATAATATTGATGGAATAATGACTTTAGGTACTGACCAACCTATTTATACAGTGGCAGAAGTAGCTAATGACCTTGGACTTCCAGCCTTCTTGAAGGTTGACACAGCAAAAGCTGTCACCAACAAAAAAGTAATGAAGAAAATTTTTACTGAGAGCAAAATTCCTACAGTAAAATATGTGCTTATAGATAAGAATTTTAAAGATGAAGAAGTAAATAAACTGAAATTTCCTATAGTTATTAAACCTTTAGATAGTCAAGGACAAAGAGGGATTTATAAATTAAATTCTATAGAAGAAATAAGAAATAAGATAGAAGATACCTTAAGCTATTCTAGAGAAGATATAGTATTGGTTGAAGAATATTATGAAAGTGATGAGATTACTGTAAGTGGCTGGGTAGAGGATGGAAAAACTAGTATAATTTTAATTACTGATAGAGTTACCTTTAATAGGGATAAGCATATTGGAATATGTTATGCTCACAACTTTCCATCAAAACATTTACAGGAGTATTATGAAGATATAAAAAATATTACAGAGCAGTTAGTTAAAGACTTTGAAATTCAAAATGGTCCTATTTATTTTCAAATGCTTATTGGAGCCCAGGGTGTAAAAGTCAATGAGATAGCTTGTAGGATTGGTGGAGCTTTTGAGGATAGATTAATTCCTCTACTTACGGGAATAGATGTATTAGATATGGTTATAGATTATTCTCTAGGGAAAAAAGTAGACTATACAAACCTTAGAAATTACAGTTTGCTAGATAATAATAAAAAAGCTTCTGTTCAGTTATTTTTCGCGAAACCTGGTAAAATTGAATTTTTGAGTGATTTAGAAAAAATTAAAAAATTACCAGGAGTAATAGAAGCGAAATTCAATTTTAAAATTGGTGATGAATTAAAACAAATCACAAATGCTACTGCTAGAGCTGGGTATATGATTATTGTTGGAGAAGATAAAGAAAAACTTAATGACAATATAAATATAGCTTTTGAGCATTTAGAAATACTGGATGAGGATAATAAAAATCTTGTAATAGAGTATAAAGAATACTAATACACGAAAGGAAAAAAATCATGAAAAAAATTTTAAAATCTAAGAGTATATACATATTAGCTATAATAATTGTAGCTGGATTTTTGTTTAATGGGTGCACGACAAAGAAGGATGTATCAGAAGATACTGAGATAAAAATAGCACAGCAGTATGGACTTGCTTACGCACCAATCCAAATAATGAAGGAAAGAAAAATACTTGAAAAGAATTTACCTGGTGTAAAAATAACTTGGGAGCAACTGGGTAATACGGCTGCAATAAGAGAAGCTATGATAGCTAACAAATTAGACGTTGGATTTATGGCAATTCCTCCTTTTTTGATTGGGCATGATAAAGGGATGGATTGGAAAATTGCTAGTGGTTTATCTTCTATGCCTTTAGGCTTAGTTACTTATAAAGATGATATACAATCAATAGAAGATTTTTCAGAAGAAGATAGAATAGCCTTGCCACAACCAGGTAGTATTCAACATATACTTTTGTCCATGGCTTGTGAGAAGGAATTTGGGGATGCAACTAAATTAGATAATCAATTAGTTTCTATGTCTCATCCAGATGGTATGAATGCATTATTATCAGAGAAAGATATTACAGCACACTTTACTTCACCACCTTATATTTTTAAAGAACTTGAAAATGAAGGATTTCACCAAATTCTATCTGGCGAAGAGGCAATGGGCACGGAGTTTACTTTCATTGTCGGTGTAACAACTAAGGAATTCCATGATGAGCAGGGGGAAGCTTATAATGCTTTTGTTAATTCATTAAATGAGGCCATTGATTTTATAAATAATAATCAGGAAGAAGCGGCAGAAATTTTAGCTAAGGATTATGATTTATCTAAGGAAGAAGTCCTAGAATATATAACAGCAGAAGGCGTAGAGTATAGCTCAAATATAAAAGGGTTAAAGGATTTTGCAGACTTTATGGAAAGAAATGAATATATTTCGCAAACTGTTGAAGATATGAATGAAGTATTATGGGAAGATGCTGAGTATGAAGAATAAATTCATTCATAATAGATATGGTTTGAGAGTGTTTTGGATCGTAGTGATAATTGCCCTGTGGCAAATAGTTGCTGTACGTGAAGTGTTTAATCCAGTCTCATTCCCAAGAATAGAAACAATACTTAGCGCGCTGATAAAGGATATAATGGATGGGAGTATTATTGTACAAACGTTGTTTTCGTTGCAACTTATTTTAAAGGGGTTATTTATTGGTGTTACACTAGCCCTTATATTATCAGCAATTTCTATGACATCATATATTTTTGAAAGCTTTGTTGAAACCGTTGTGACTATCGCTCATCCCTTGCCAGGTATAGCTCTATTGCCACTTGTTATCCTGTGGATGGGGGTAGGTGAAGAAGCTATTATTTTTATAATAGTTCATTCAGTGATATGGCCAATGATACTTAATTTGCGTATAGGATTTAAGTCAATCCCAAAGATATATAAACAAATAGGAAAAAATTATGGATTAAGTGACATAGATATTATTATTCATATATTAGTTCCCGCAGCCTTTCCTTATTTTATTTCAGCTTTGAAGATAGGCTGGGCAAGAGCTTGGAGAGCAGTAATAAGTGCCGAAATGGTATTTGGTGCAGCTGGAGGTAATGGTGGTATTGGTTGGTTCATATTTAAGAAGAGAGTTTTTATGGATACTCCAGGAATATTTGGTGGACTAATAGTTATAATATTTATTGGAATAATTGTAGAAGATATTTTGTTTAATATACTTGAGAAAAAGACTATTAGAAAATGGGGTATGTCCATATGACCGCAATACTTGAAATTAAGGAATTGTCTAAATCTTTTTTAAAGGATAATAATAAAATAAATGTATTAAACAAAGTTGATATTAGCATTAATAAAGGAGAATTTGTATCTATAGTAGGACCTTCTGGGTGTGGTAAGTCAACTTTATTAGGATTAATTGCTGGATTTGATAAATATGATGAAGGTACTCTCATGCTAAAAGGCGAAAAAATAGTAAAAGCAAGCCCCAATCGTATTATGGTATTTCAAGATTTTAATCAACTTTTCCCATGGAAGACTCTTCTTCAAAATGTTTTATTTCCACTCAATAGAAATAAAAAAGAACTAGAAAAAAGTCAGAGAATAGATTTAGCCAAGGATTATTTAAGAAAAGTTAAGCTAGAAGAGTATGAGAATTATTATCCACATGAAATATCAGGTGGAATGAAGCAAAGAGCCTCTATAGCACGAGCTTTAGTAATGAAACCGGAAATTCTATTAATGGATGAACCTTTTGGAAGTTTAGATGTTCAGACTCGTTATGAATTGCACAGTATTTTATTAGATTTATGGAAGGAAATCCATTCTACCATAATATTTGTAACTCATGATATTGAGGAGGCAATATTAATATCAGATAGAATAATAATCATGGGGGAATCACCTAATAGTATTAAAAATATAGTTGTTAATGACCTAAAAAGACCAAGAGATAAATTGAGTACTGAATTTACTGCAAAGGCGAGAGAAATCTATTTTGAAATAAAACAATAAAAAGTAAGACCCTCGGGCATAAACAATTTTCTGTGAACTTTGATTAAATAATGCATAAATTTTATAATTTAGGATTGTATTAAAAATAATAAGTAATGTAACTTTGTGAAAATGAATGATATATTCTGAAGAGAGGAGGAAAAGTATGTCTATTAAAGATGGAAGAGATTATATTTATTTAGTGTGGAAAGAAATTAAAACAAGAAGACAATATAGTTTTGAATAGATAAATAAAATTTTATTGAAATTAAAAACCACTTGCCTGAGTCAATGATTTGCCTATAAAACATATTAATTATTAACCGATAATAAAGGTAAATAATAATTTAATAGGAGGAAGTAACTATGAGCATTAATGGTGTTGTAAGTAAAGGCATTAACATTTCAAATTATACAGATATAAATTCTACAAAAAAAAATACTGGAACAAGTACTGGAACAAGTGATGTAATAAAAGAGCAAGGAGTAAAAAAAGATAGAGCTACTGATGTATTTATTAAATCAACAGAAGAAAACATTAATTTAACGTATACGCCTAAAAAAGACAAACTTTCCGCAGATGAAGTTAAAGCGATAAAAGAGCAACAAGCAAATTTAAAAATAGATCTTGTAAAAAATTTCATAAAAGATACAATAAATAACCAGAATAAGCTACTTGGGAAATCAGTTGGAAATGAAACCAATGAAACTAATGAAATGTCACAAGAAACTACAGATTTACTTTCAGGAATATTTGGGTCTGTAGAAAATGCATATCCACCAATACCAACAACTAGAGAAGGTGCAATAGAAGCAATAGGAGAAGGCGGAGCATATTCTGTAAATTCTGTGGCAGATCGTATCATGAGTATGGCAAAAGCAATAGCAGGAGATGACCCAGAGAAATTACAAGAAATGAGAGCTGCTGTGGAAAAAGGATTTGAAGAAGCTGGACTAGTTTTTAATAGTGCAACTAATGATGAATTACCACAAATTTCTAAAGACACATACACTGAAGTTATGAAGAGATTTGATGAGTTACAATAAAAAATAATGAGGGTTTAAGTTTGTAAATATAAAATATAGTTTTAAGTGAACTAAAGAGACCGGGAGAGAAATTAAGTGCTGAATTTACTACAAATGCGAGAGAAATTTATTTTAAAATAAAACACTAAGTGGGTTAAACCACAAAGGTAAGTTGGATTTTAAATAGATTTCTCTTATTTATTTTTTGACTTTGTATATCCTTATCCACCAATCCTTTTGATCCATATATCTTACTATTCGTATACCATATACATTATCTTTAAATTCATGTACTTCAGTACAATTAGTATCTAAAAAGTTTTTCATATCATCATAGTAATAATATAAATTTCCATATAGTCCATTCCAAATAGGTCTTGAGTTATAAATAAAGTCCATTTCATCTGAATAAATTATATAATCTATATCATGATCATATATATAATCCGAGAATTTTAGATTATTTTCATTTAGAAAGGTAAGATTTCTATAATCAAATAGCTTCTCATTATTAAAATAATATTCCGTATTTAGGTTGGCTAAAACCGTATCTTCTTTTTTTACAACTTTCCCAATTTCATTTAGATACTCTTGGTAATCATGGCTTAAATAAGGAGATATATTGTTATAGCTACTGAATATAAGGAGTATAGCTATTAAAAATATAACTGGGATTTTATATTTTTTTAAATCGCTTATCATAAAAACTAACAGTATATAAAAAAGTGGAAATAAGAATACTATACTAGTTGCATTAAATCTACCAATTAGAACTATTCCAATATTTATAGAAATTATCGCTAAAATTATAGAAATATAGTTTTCTTTTTTTTGATTATCTTTAATAAAGAATACTTTAATTATAGATCCAATAAGGGATGCGATGAAAATATAAAATTGTAGTTTTATATTTGGAGTGTAGTAAGTTCCACTAATACCATAATGCAATTTAAGATAAAAGAGTTTTAGGTTTTCAAATTTCGATATTGCAGGATCTAAAACACCGAATTGATTTCCAAAGGCCATGTAATTATGGAGAAAGTTTGGGTCAAATTTAAAGCTTAGCAGTATAAAAAATACTGCGAATAATGAAGTTATAGAGATTAATGTTATAAGATTTTTTAATTTAATTTTTTTTGTGTAGAAAATATTATATAAATATAAGACTCCAAAAGGAAGAGATATTATAAAACTATTAGGATGAATTCCTATACTAATACCGATTAAAACACCTAGAAGTATATCTTTATTATATTTATGCTTAATATTATTATTAAAATAAATATATAAACAGAATAAAAGGTTAAATAATATTATTATTTCTTGTCTAGCAAAATGAGATGCATATATAAATTGAATATCTATAGCCAGTAAGAAAGCTGAAATTGTACCTAGTTTTTTTGAGTGGAATAAAATAGAGCATAGTTTATAAAAAAAGAATAGTGACATAGTACCAAATATTAGAGAAATTAATCTGAAGGTAAAAATTTTATAACCAAAAATCTTCAAAAATATTATTTGAATTGAATGAAATAGACTTTTAATGGCATGAGGATGTCTCCCATATAAATCAAAAAAACTTTCTGTTACTGAAAAATCATTCTTCTCCATAATATTTCTAGATAATCCACTGAGCCAAGACTCGTCAGAGTGAACAAAGGGAAATTTAGTTAAAAACAATAAATTTACTATAAAAAATAGGATTAGAAGTACTAGGATAAGTATTTTTTCATTAGTCAATCTTTTTTTGAACATTTTAACACCTCGTAGGATTAAAAAATAATAATTGGAAATTAGCAATTTGCAATGTGCAATTATAGTGTGAAGAGTTGAGTTGGAAAACATATTTCACACTATTAATAAAACAATACTTTATAAGTCAACAATTCTTTAAAATACAGCCGTTTATTTATTATAGCATTTATTCAAAATAATATTAGTATCAAGCTTATATTGAATAGTCTAATACTGTATATTAAATGCCTATAACAAAGATACTTGTATATAAAGTATAATTATAATTGTTGATAAATTAACAATCAAGTTTAAATTTTATCATATTAAAAAAAGATATATTAAGAAAAGATGTTAATTATTTAAGGAGGGGGAACCTATGAAAAGATTGTCGAAAGTATTATTAGCAATTTTTGTTGTAGCAACGATGATTTTTAGTGTTGCATGTGATTCGTTTGATGGAGAGCAGGGAACTGAGATCATTGAAGCAGAACAAGCACTTGAGTTAATTAATCAAGAAAACGTTATAATTGTTGATGCTCAGAATTCAGAAGGGTATTTAGACATCCATATTAAGAATGCAGTTAATATTACTAGGGAAGATATAGTAGTAACTGAGTCAGTAGCAAATATGCTTGCACCAAAAGAACAAATTGAAGAAGTGATGAGTGCAAAAGGTATATCAAATAATTCTACAATTATAATTTATGATAGTAATAACAATATGGATTCAGCAAGATTATGGTGGACTTTAAAGGTTTATGGTCATGAGGATGTTAAAGTTGTTAGTGGTGGTATAAAAGCATTAGCAAATATTGGTGCTGAGAGAACTACGGATGTACCAGGTGTTACGCCTACTGAATATGTTGCTAAAGAAAAGAATACAGATATGATTGCAACTATAGAGGATGTGAAATCACAGGTTAATGATCCTAAAAGTGATGTGAAATTAATTGATACACGTTCAAAAGAAGAGTATGATGCAGGAACTATTCCTGGTTCTATGTTAATGAACTATGTTGATAATAATTATACTGATGGAACTTTTAAACCAGTTTCTGATATTCAAGTAATGTACTTAGACGCAGGTTTAATACCAGAAGATACAGCTATTATGTATTGCAAATCTTCAATCAGAGGTGCCCAGACTTACCTTGCGCTATACAATGCAGGATATACAAATTTAAAATTATATGATGGTGCATGGCTTGAGTGGAGTTCTGATGAATCTTTACCAATGCAAGAGCCAGAAGAAAATGAAGTAGAGAGTAATGTTCAAGATAATTCATAATATTTTTGAATAGATTTAAAAAAATATTATGAATCTATATAAATCTTGCTATTAGATTTTCTTATCTAGCATTGAATATTCCGAGAATGTAAATAAGAAAATCTATGATATGATGAAAACATGTTAAATTAATAACAAAAAAACAGGGGGAATTTTAAAATGTTTAAAAAGACTAAAGCAATATCATTAATTTTATCACTAGGTTTAGTACTAAGTTTTGCAGGTTGTTCTTCAAATAATGCGGATCAAAATAATGCTGCCAATTCAAATGAAAATACTGAAGTAACTGAGAATGCAGAAACTAATACAGAAGAAGTTACTGAAGAAGATACTGATGTTTTAACTCAAACAGTAAACGATTATTTTGCTAATATGGGTGATAATATCTATAAGATTTCACAAGTTGATTTTGTTGAAAAAGTTAAAGCTGAAGAAGATATGTTCATACTAGACATAAGACAAGCAGATGTATACGCTGAAGGCCATATAAAAGGTGCAGTTAATGCTCCATGGGGAACTGCTATAAGCGAGAACCTTGATAAATTACCAATGGACAAGCCAATAATGGTTTACTGTTATTCTGGACAAACTGCTGGACAAACAGTTGCACTATTAAATATGGCTGGTTTTGATGCTACATCAGTTAACTTAGGATGGAATCTTGGAATTTCAAAAGTTGAAGGTGTTGCAGATGTAACTGAAACAACTGCTAATGAATTTGGAGAAGCAACTGGAATTGAAATTGAGTCAGAAATTAAAATGGTAATAGAAGATTATTTTGCAGGTCTTGCTGATGTTAAAGGAACAACATACGCAAACTATAAAATAAGTGAAGATGATGCTAAAGCAATATTAGATAAAGAAGACAGTTCTGTTATGTTCTTATCAGTAAGAAAAGCAGCAGATTACGCTGAAGGACATATCCAAGGTGCTGAAAATATACCTTTTGGAAATGATATGTATAAAGAATTTAATACACTTCCATCAGATAAAAAGATCATTGTATATTGTTATACAGGTCAAACAGCAGGTCAAACTGTAGCAGCTTTAAGAGTACTTGGATATGATGCTGTATCAATGAATGGTGGTACAGGAATGGAATCAAACGCTCCAAGTGGATGGTTAAATAAAGGATTTGAATTAGTAAAATAATTTCTTTGAAAAGATTCAAAATTAAAAATTCGACAGGTATCCATAGGGAGACCTGTCGTTTACTTGAATTAAATTATAAATCCCTCATGTTTGGTAAAAAACATTGATTTAAGTTTTAACAATTTTAGAGAATATGTTGATATTTATATGTATGCTTAAAAAAATATTGACTTTAATAATAATAATTAGCAATTAGTAATTAGTAATTAGTAATGAGAAATGACCAATTTGCAATTAAGAAGGATTTTGTTATATTTGGTCACAAAATCTTTAGATTTAATAAAATAAAGATTCTCGACCAAAGGAAGAGAATCAACCACAATTGTGCATTGTACATTGTGCATTGTGCATTGAAATAGGAGGTAATGGGATGAAAAAACTAGAAAATATTCTAGGTTTTATAGGAATTTTATTAGTACTAGTTTTAGGTAAAACGCTTCTTAAAACGGATATGCTATTCTTTAGACTTCTCATTGGTTTAGGAATTGGGTATACACTGACTAGAGCATATACGGGATTTGCAGGAAGTGTTAATCGAGCTTATAATACTGGATCAACGAAATTGATGAGAAGTATGATGTGGATGTTTTTTATAACTGCTTTAATTAATGCAGGCCTTTTATTTAAAGCAGATGTTACAGGGTATAGCCTTTGGATAAATCCTATAAATTTAGGATTAATTATAGGAGCTATATTATTTGGATTTGGAATGTCTTTTTCTTCATGTTGTGCTTCAGGGGTACTTACTGATTTAGTAACAGGATTACCTAGAGCTTTTATTACATTAATATTTTTCGGTATGGGTGTATTTCTTGGATATCCTATACAAAGAACTTCAAGTATAGTAAGAAGATCTTGGTTTTCAACAGAAGTAGGAGAGCAAATGACCGGAGGAGTTTATCTCCCAGATTTATTTAAGTGGGATGGTTTTGGAGGATATTTAGGAGCTATTTTATTAATAGCATTATTCTGCAGTATAGTAACTTATCTTGCTTATAATTACGAAAGACGTAGAAAGAAAAACAATACTTATAGTGGACATCCAATGGAGATGATGCAAGATAAACAAGTAGAGCTAGATAATAAAGATTATGGATTTTTTAGTACTGAAAATTATAAACGTTTTTTTGTAAAACCTTGGACATTAAAAGAAGGATCAATGATTCTTATTGTAATATTTGTATTATTAATGGGTGTAACTAAAGCAGGTTGGGGTGCTTCAACACCATATGGTATTTGGTTTGGGAAATTCTTAATGATTTTTGGAGTTTCAGCTGATTCACTTGCCTCTTTTACAAAGATAAAAGCTAGTGCTTTTGAATTACCTTTCTTCCAAAATGCAATTACAGTGCAGAATGTTGGAATCGTATTTGGAACTATGTTCTACCTATTAAGTGCTGGTATATTCAAAGAAACATTTTTCTCAGAGATGAAAATTTCAGTGAAAGAAGTATTTTTATTTGCTTTAGGTGGAATAACAATGGGTATAGGTACTCGTTTAGCTAATGGTTGTAATGTAGGTGCATTATTTACTCCTATTGCTAATCTTTCACTTTCAGGTTGGGTATTCTTGATTTTTATGGTGGTAGGTGGTTTTGCAGGCAGTACACTTAATAAAAAACTTATGGCTGGTAAGTAATTTATTTCAATAACTTTTTAAAATAAAGCAATAAAAAATAAGGAGGAATTTTATTATGAGTAAAAGAATTTTGATAGTAGGCGGTGTAGCTGGAGGAGCTTCAGTTGCAGCAAGAGCGAGAAGAATTGATGAATCAGCCCAAATAATTATGTTTGAAAGAGGACCTCATGTATCTTTTTCTAACTGTTCATTACCATTTCATTTAAGTGGTATGGTTGAGAATAGCGAAGACTTAGTTTTGATGTGCCCAAATAAATTTAAAAGCCAATATAATATAGAAGCAAGAGTTAATACTGAAGTAATTAGCATAAATAGAGAAGAGAAAGTAATAATGGTAAGGGATTTATTAACTGGTGAAGACCATGAGGAAGCTTATGATAAATTAGTTTTATCTCCAGGAGCAAACCCTATTTTACCAAGAAGTATTGAAGGTATTAATTCTCCTAATGTATTTACAGTAAGAAATGTTGTAGATATTAAAAAATTAAATGATTATATAGTTGACAATAATATTGAAGATATAGCTGTTGTCGGTGGTGGATTTATAGGAGTAGAAGTTGCAGAAAATTTACGTTTAGCAGGTAAAAAAGTTAGTTTAATAGAAGCACAAAATCAGATAATGACTCCATTTGACTATGATATGGTTCAAATTCTCCATAAAGAAATGATGGACAAGGGAATTAACCTTATATTAAGCGATGCAGTACAAAAAGTTAATGCAGATTCAGTTGAACTACAATCAGGTAAAAAAGTAGCTGCAGAAGTTGTAGTTATGGCAATAGGTGTGCTGCCTGAAACAACTTTAGCAAGAGAAGCTGGTTTAGAAATAGGTGTAACTGGTGGAATTAAGGTAGATCATAATTATTTAACTAATGATAAAGATATTTATGCAGTAGGAGATGCTATAGAAGTATATAATCGTCTAACTCATAAAAAGTCAAGATTACCACTTGCAGGTCCAGCTCAGAGACAAGCTAGAGCAGCAGCTGATGATATGTATAACATTCCTCATAGAAACAATGGAGTTATAGGTTCATCTGTAATTCAGATATTTGACTTAGGGGCAGCCTCTACAGGATTAAATGAAAAAACTGCAAAAGCAGCAGGAATTGAGCATGATTGTGTATATATAATTCCAGGAGATAAAGTAGGATTGATGCCTACAAGTAATGTAATGCACTTTAAGTTAGTATATGAATATCCAACAGGTAAAATACTAGGAGCACAAGCTATTGGAAAAGGTAATGTAGATAAGAGAATAGACGTTATTGCAACTATGATTTTAATGGGTGGAACTTTAGAAGATTTAAAAGAATTAGAATTATGTTACGCACCATTATTTGGAACTGCAAAAGATGTAGTAAACTTCGCAGCTTTAGTAGGATTAAATCTATTAAATGGACAGTTTAAGCAAGTTCCAGTTTCTAAGGTTAGAGAATTAGTAGAACAGGATGCCTTTATTGTAGATGTAAGAGAAGAAAATGAATTTGAAGAGGGACATTTAGTTAATGCAGTAAATATTCCTTTAAGCCAAATTAGAGATAGATTAGATGAGATTCCAAAAGATAGACCAGTATATTTACATTGCCGTTCAGCTCAAAGAAGTTATAATGCAGTATTAGCATTACAAAGTCTAGGATATGACAATGCATGTAATATTTCAGGTTCATATTTAGGAATTTGTTGTTATGAATACTTCCAAGACCAAGTAACAGGAAGAGAAAAAATAGTTACTGAATATAATTTTAACTAAAAATAATACTGCTGGCATATCAATTGCAAATTTATAAAAGTATTGAAAATTTAATAAAGAATCACTATTAGTAAGGTCGCTGGGTTTATACTTAGTGGCTTTACTATTATAATAATGGAATATGCTAACAAGTAGACTATTTTATTTATGACAGTCTGGAATGTGAAGAGTGGAGTGGTGGTTGATTCTCTCCCTGCCGTCGAGAATCTTTATTTTATTAAAACAAAAGATTAAATAAATGATTGTCATCTGCTGAAAATGATGTTTTAGCTAAGCTAAAACGAATCTAAAATTAAAGATTTTGTGACGAAAGGAACAAAATCATCCTTTCACTTCACACTACACATTTCACACTTCACACTATAATTAAAGTAAAAACTTTAATCAATAAGTAAAAATACAAATAGCAACAATACTTTAAAACAAAGCTAATAATAAAGGGTTGGTAATGTATGGGTTTAAAAGAAAGAATAAAAAAGAATAAAACTGAAAGAATATTAACGATAACTACTTGGAGTGTAATATTAGGTGCCTGGTATATAATAACCAAATTCCAGTTAGTATCTTCTACATTAGTGCCATCTCCATATAAAGTATGGACCACTTTTTTAAATATTTCACAAAATGGGTATAATAAAATTTCTTTATGGAATCATCTTGGTGCTAGTTTTCAAAGATTATTTATGGCTCTAGGATTCGCCATAGTGACAGCTATACCAATTGGGTTATTAAGTGGATATTCAAGTAAGTTTAAAGCAATTTTTGATTCCGTAGTCGAGTTCTATAGGCCATTACCCCCACTTGCATATTATACATTACTAATATTATGGTTCGGAATTGATAATAAATCAAAAGTAATATTATTATTTCTTGCAGGTTTTGCACCAATTTATATTGCATGCGTATCAGCAGTTAGAAAAATTAATGCTGATTATATATTAAGTGCTAAATCATTAGGAGCAGGCAAGCGAGATATATTTTTAAAAATAGTACTGCCAGCCTGTATGCCTGAGATATTTACAGGAATAAGAACTGCTGTGGGTGTATCGTATACTACGCTAGTTTCTGCTGAAATGATAGCGGCTACCTCTGGTATAGGTTGGATGGTACTAGATGCATCGAATTTCTTGAAAAGTGATGTTATTTTTGTTGGTATATTTATTATGGGAATTACAGGTATATTAATAGATGGCATACTTAGGATTATAGAAAAGAAGATTGTATATTGGAAAGGGTATGTTTAAATAATAATTTGCAATTTGCAATGTGCAATGTGCAATGTGCAATTTGCAATTTGCAATGTGCAATGTGCAATGTGCAATGTGCAATTGCGGATGATTTTGCTACGCAAAATCTTTGAATTGATACTCGTTTTGGTGAAGCCAAAACATCGTTGTATTTACTAGATTAATTATAGTGGTATTAAATTGCGTAAATGAAACATAGCTGAGCTTGAGACTTTAATCTTTAAATAAAATAAAGATTCTCGACTAAAAGGAGAGAATCATCATTAATTGTGCATTGTACATTGTGCATTGTGCATTATATTTTGAAAAGCATTGTGCATTATCTTTTAAAAAATATTGTGTATTGATAGGAGGTATACATTTGAAAAAATTATATAGGAACATATTTTTAGTAGTATTAATAGGGGTTTTAGTAGGAGTATTAGCGGCTTGTGGTAGTAATTCAGAGGATGCTAATAAAACGGCTAATACGGAATCGTCATTACCTGAAGAAATTAATTTTGGTATTTTGAGAGTACCTAATGATGAAACTTTAGCCATAGCTGAGGGAATATTTGATAAGTATTTTACTGAAAAAGGAATTAAGTGTAATTTTATTGTTTTTGATTCTGGAGTTCAAGCAAATAAAGCTTTAGCATCTGGAAGTATTGATTTTGCAACTATGGGTAATACAAATTCTATTATCGCTTTGGCAATGGACCTTGATGTAGAAATGGTTTGGATTCATGAAGTTCTTGGAGAAATAGAAGCTTTAGCTGTTAAAAATGATTCTGGAGTTAATAAAATAGAAGATCTTGAAGGTATGAAGATTGCAACACCTTTTGCATCTACATCTCATTATGTTTTATTGAATGCTCTTAAAGAAGCTGGAATTGATGAAAAAGTAGAACTTTTGGATATGAAAACTCCAGAAATTGTTGCTGCTTGGGAAAGAGGAGATATAAAGGCTGCTTATACATGGCAACCATCTCTCGGGGAACTTTTAGAAGATGGAACGATGCTTGTTTCAAGTGAAGATATGGCTGAAAAAGGCTATATAACAGCTAATGTAGAAGTTGTAAGGAAAGAATTTGCAGAGAAATATCCTGATTTAGTAGGGGATTATATAGCCTGTTTAACAGAAGCAGGGGATATATATAGGGAGGATCCAGAAAAAGCAGCAGAGATTATAGCAGAGGAACTTGAAATAGAACAGGAAGATGCTTTATTACAGATGAGAGGTTCAATTTGGTGTACACCAGAAGAATTATTAGAAGAAAACTATTTTGGTGTAAGTGGAGAACCAGGTGATTTTGCAACTATTATGAAGGATACTTCTGACTTCCTTAAAGAACAAGGCTCAATTGATAATTCTCCATCAAAAGAAGAATTTGATAGTTATGTTAACCCTGCTTATATTGAAAAATCTCTAGAAACATCTTCTAAATAAGTTATTAATAAGCATAAATAATGATAGAATTATTTTGAAATAGTTTAGTAATAATAAAATCAGAAAGGAATTTAATTATCGTGAATGAAGAAAAAGATGAGGTTCTAATAGATATTCAAAAATTAAAATTAGAATATGGAACTAAGCAGAATTCTGTTTTAGCCCTAGATAATATAGACCTGCAAATTAAACGCGGAGAGTTTTTATGTGTTTTAGGACCATCTGGATGTGGAAAGAGCACGTTATTAAAAACTATTGCTGGTTTTATTATGCCTACAGGTGGAAGTTGCTCTATGGATGGAGAACCTATTGTGGGTCCAGACTGGCATAGAGGAGTTGTGTTTCAGTCGCCTACTTTATATCCCTGGATGAGTGTGAAAGATAATGTAGAATTTGGTCCTAAAATGAAGAGGCTTCCATCAGATGAAATAGAAAAAATAAGTTCTCATTTTTTAGAGCAGGTTAAATTAGTAGGATTTGGTGATAAGCCTACTTTTGAACTATCAGGAGGCATGAAACAAAGGGTAGCCTTAGCAAGAGTTTTAGCTAATTATCCAGAAATGATCCTTATGGATGAGCCCTTTGGAGCTTTAGATGCCTTAACTAGAAGTAACATGCAAGCTTTAGTAAGGAGTATTTGGAGGGAAAATAATAGTACAATTTTTTTAATTACTCACGACGTTGATGAAGCCCTATCTCTTGGGACAAGAGTTCTAGTAATGTCAAAACGTCCTGGTACAATATTAAAGGAATTTAACGTCAATTTCACACAGAAAATATTTGATGATAATTCAAAACGTGTAATGTATGATGAAGAATACTTTAATCTAAAGAATGAAATCTTAGATATTATTAATAGTCAAATAGAGGAAGATAGCTAGTGATTTTTATCGCAAAGTTTCTTAAATTATAAATAAAGCACTGCTGAATGTTGAGTATATTCTGCAGTGTTTTTTTATTTTTTTATAAATGAGTTGATTAAGGATGATAATTATAAAGAAGGGAAATACAATTACTACAAAAACAATATTATTTTTCTACACATAGATTGATATCCTTAAGTGAGTTAGTTTTAATAATTGAATAAGGTGAATTAGAAAAACTATAAGCAATTTATTGGAATTAAATTTAATATGATTTATAATATAGTTATAATACACATTTATATTTTAAAAAAGTTTATCAATCGGGGGTATTCTTATGAAGAATAAATCTTCTCGTATAACAATTGGGCTTATTATTGATGGGATTTTAGAGTGGGATAAGCTCGGATATTATCAAAGTGATATTTTGAATGGCGTTTCTGATTTTGCAAAAGAAAATGATGTGAATTTGATGTGTTTTGTAGCTGGAAGACCAGGATCTCCTTATGAATGGGAAAGAGCTAGAAACATTATGTTTGAATTTATAGATGAAACAAAAATAGATGGACTCATTGTAATACCTTCAGTTATAGGAATATATGAAACAAATGGTAATATTCTAAAAATATTAAAAGGATACTCTGATATACCTATAATAACAATAGGGGAAACTTTTGAAGGGTATAATTCTGTATGCATAGATAATTATTCTGGTGAGAAAAAAATAGTTGACCATTTAGTTGAGATTCATAAATGTAAGAAGCTAGCATTTATTGATGGAATAAAAGGAAATGATGAATCCAAAATAAGATTTAGTGCTTTTCTTCATTCATTACAAGAACATCAATTGAATTTTAATGAGAATTTATTTTATCAAGGAAATTTTTTGGCTGAATCAGGATGTAAAGCAGTTAGAACATTTGCAAAGAATAAATTAGAATTTGATGGAATTGTAGCAGCTAATGATAATATGGCTATAGGAGCGATGAAAGAATTACGATTAATATTAGATGAAAAGGCACAAAATATACCTATAATTGGATTTGATGATTGTGGAGATAGTAAAATTCATAATTTATCAACAGTTAGACAATCGTTTATGAAAGAAGCTAAGATAGCAGCAAGAATACTTGTTAAAATAATCAAAGGTGAAGAAACAAGAATAAAACAAGTAGTAGAGCCAGAACTAGTTATTCGGTCTTCTTGTGGATGTGTTCCTTTCAATATAAAAAATGTATGTGTAGAGATTGAGGAAAAATCTAATTTAGATTTTAAAGATAACTATTTAATAATAAAGAATTTTATAATGAAAGAAATAATTATCTTTAATAAAGAAAATAGTTTATTAAATGATATGAAGAATAATCAAAATCTAGTAAAGTTTGAAGAGAAGTTGTTAAATAAGATCTATAATGATTTGTATTGTAGAGAAAAAAGTGAGTTTTTGGTTCAATGGAATAGCATTATATTATGGTTTATATCAAATAATTATGAATTATCATTTTTACAAGATTTACTTTCATGTATACGTAAAGAAATTAATAAATATTTAAAACAGAAAGAGGAAATTATTATTTCTGAAAATTTATTTCATAGTGCAAGATTAAGAGTAAGTGATTCGCTTCAAAGAGTTGTAGCGGATAAATTGTTTATATCTTCATTAAAGACACAAAAGGTAGAAACACTAGGAGAAGGACTTTTTTCAATATTAAATATAGAAAAACAAATGGATATTCTTTATGACAATATGGATGAATTTGGCATAACAAAAGGCTATGTTTCTATTTATGATGAACCTGAAAAACCCTTAAAAAGTTCGAATATAGTATTTGCATTTAATGGGGGAAAAAGATATGAGGTTGAGAAAAATGGAATTAATTATTCTACATTAGAATTATTACCACCTTATATGTTGAAGGATTTATATAATGATAGATTTAGTATTATTGTACAAACATTACATCAAGGTAATCAGCAAATAGGATATTCAATATTTGGATTTGAAGATAATGCAGACAAAATATTTGAGGTTATTAGATATAAACTTAGTATAGCACTCAAAAGTTCTTTACTAGTTGAAAATATTAAAAGACAATCGGCTAACTTAGAAATAGAAGTAAAAGAGCGTACTAAAGAGTTGAGAGAAAGCAATAGTAAACTGATGGAAGAAATACATGCGCGTAAAGAAATAGAAGAAAAGCTAAATAAAGCATTAAAAGAGTTAGAAGTGTATAATGATAAATTAAAAAATCAATCAATAAGAGATGAAATGACTGAATTATATAATCGTAGAGGAGTAATGGAGATAGCTAAAAGATGTTATGAAGAAGCTTTGAAAAGTAAAAAAAGTTTTTTATTGTTTTTTGCAGATTTAGATGGATTAAAGTATATAAATGATACATTTGGACATGATGAGGGTGATTATGCCATTATTAAAATTTCACAGATATTTAGAGAGGTGTTTGACAAAAATAATATAATTGGACGGTTAGGCGGAGATGAGTTTATAATTCTTGTATCTGATGTATCAGAGGATGACCAAGTTTTTTATAAAGCAAAATTAGAGTATAGGATAAATCAGTATAATTGGAGTTCTGATAAGAAATATAATCTAAAAACAAGTATAGGAGGAAGTTATTTTAATCCTGAAAAACCAATGGCATTAGAAGAGTTGTTTAAATATTCGGATGAAGCATTATATATAGAAAAACAAAGAAAAAAAGCTAATGGGAAACTAAAAAATATAATAAAACAATGATATATTTGTATATATCAAGCAATAGCATAAGCATTATATTTTAGAAAAAAATACTAGATATGTAGATGACGCTAAATAAAATAATTATTTAGCGTCTACCTGATTAAATTATTATTAAAAAGAATAATAGCTAGATTATTTTTTGTTGCGGGGCTTACCTATGAAAGCTATTGCTAACATATTTGGACCTACATGAGATGCAATTGTTGCTGATAATTCTGATACAATTATATTTTTAGGTATACAATCTTTTAGAATAAGTTCTCTTAATGCGTAAGCGTCATCGTGACAGTTTCCATGTCCAATGGTAACTATCATGTTATCGGCGTTAGTATTATTTTCTTTAAACTTTTTATATAAGTATTTAATTGATTTTTTTCTTCCTCGGACATTTGTATAAGAATTAAGTTTTCCATATGTGTCCATACTTAAAATAGGTTTAACATTTAAGGCAGTTCCAACTGCAGCTGTAGTGGCTGAAATACGGCCACCCTTTTTTAAATAATGAAGATCATCTACGGCAAACCAATGATTAGAATTTATTTTATTAGTTTCAAGCCATAAGACTAGTTCTTCATAAGCAATATTGTTTTTAAGCATGTCTACAGCATGGGCAACTAATACACCTAGACCAATAGATGCAGCGTAAGTATCAATTATAGTTATTTTTGCATCTGGATGTTCTTCGATAAATTCTTCTCTTGCCATTATTGAATTATTATAGGTTCCACTTAATCCTGATGAAAGGCCTAGATATATAATTGAATTTCCTAGATCATAGTGCTTTTTAAATACTTGGGTAAAAGTGTAGAAATTTATCTGTGCTGTAGATGGTATAATATCATTCCTTAGTTTTTCATAGAATTTATCGTGACTTAATGTTTTGCCGAAATCGTCAAAATACTCTGTACCATCTAAATTAAAAGGTATGCCAATAAAATCTAGATATTCAATGTTTTTTTCAACAAAGGTTAAGGGTAAGTCACAACTTGAATCTGTTAATATTAGAGTCTTCAATTTTATTCCTCCTTTCAATTAATTAGCATAAAAATCTTATAATAATACATTAAGCTAGAGTTGTAAATATAGCAATAGTAATTGAAGATAATTTTTAAAATATTAACAATATTATAAAAAAGATACTAATTAATATGTATATATAAAAATTTATGGATATAATATAAATGTAAATCCAATACAGGAAAATTTACATAAAATTTAATTTAATGATTAAAAACACTGCAATTTAAGCAAAATAGTGGTATAATGAGATGTTATATAATATAAGAAGTAAAAAGGATGGTAAAATGGATAAAAAGAGAATTGAGGAACTTAACTGTTCAAAAGCTGTGATTGATGCTATAAGAGATATGGGATTTGAAGAAGCAACTCCTATACAATCACAATGTATTCCTTTGATTTTAGAAGGAAGAGATGTAGTAGGTCAGACACAAACTGGAACTGGGAAAACAGCTGCCTTTGGAATACCTACAATTGAAAAAATTTCTATCAATAAAAAGGATCCTTCAGCGTTGATTTTGTGCCCTACTAGAGAGCTTGCAGTTCAAGTTTCGGAAGAAATGGCAAGACTTGCAAAGTATAGAAAAGACATAAATATACTTCCTGTTTTTGGGGGTCAATCTATTGATAGACAGATTAAAGCCTTAAAAAGAGGAATTCAAATAGTAATAGGAACGCCTGGAAGAGTTATGGATCACATTAGAAGAAAAACATTAAAATTAGGTAGTTTAGAAATGCTTATTCTTGATGAAGCAGATGAAATGCTTAATATGGGATTTAGAGAAGATATTGAAACTATTCTGGAAAGCATGAATGGAGAAAGACAAACATTGCTTTTCTCTGCAACTATGCCAAAAGCAATTTTAGAAATAATCAATCAATATCAAAATAATCCTAAAATTGTTAAGGTAGTTCATAAAGAATTATCTGCACCAAATATTGACCAATTATATCTTGAAGTTAGACAAAAGGATAAAATTGAAGTTCTTACAAGATTAGTTGATATATATAACCCTAAATTGACTATTGTTTTCTGTAATACGAAAAAGAAAGTTGATGAAGTAACAGATTCTCTTCAAATGAGAGGATATGCTACAGATAAAATTCATGGGGATATGAAGCAAGCTTTAAGAATTAATGTTATGAATAAATTTAAAAGAGGCGATGTAGAAATTCTAGTAGCTACAGATGTTGCTGCAAGAGGACTTGACATTGATGATGTTGAGGTGGTATTTAACTATGATATGCCTAGCCATGAAGAATATTATGTTCATAGAATAGGAAGAACAGGAAGAGCGGGAAGATCTGGAACTGCATTTTCTTTTGTTACAAGTGGGGATTACTATCTTCTTAAAAGTGTAATGAAATATACTAAAATGAAGATAAAAAGACATCCAATTCCTTCAATAGGTGATATAGAATCAATAAAAACAGAAGCCTTTATAACTGGACTTAAAGCTAAAATAGAAGAAGGAAATCTTCAAAAGTACGTTAAAATTGTTGAAAGACTTACAGAGGAAGATTTTCAATCAATTGAAATTGCAGCTGCTTTGCTGAAAATGGAATTAGATGTAAAATCTCAAAGAGATACTGATATTGAAGAAATAAAAGGCAATAAACAGAATGCTTCTTCTGGAAGTAGTATGGTTAGAATGTTTATTAATATTGGAAGAAACAAGAAAATAAAGCCAAAAGATGTTGTAGGTGCAATAGCAGGAGAAACAGGTGTAAATGGAGCTAACATAGGTGACATTGATATTTATGAAAACTACACATTTGTTGATATCCCAGAACAAGACGCAGAAGAAGTTCTTGCTATTATGAACAAGAACACTATCAAAGGAAATAAGATTACTATAGAACCTGCAAAGGGAAAAAAAGACAAGAAAAAAAGTAGATAATTTTAGTTAAAATGAATATAGTATAAATAAAGTAGAGATATTTTAGCCACGCTGAAGTATTTCTACTTTATTTTTCTAAATAAATATATAATCAATAATATTTAATATAGAGATTTAAGGACAGGTATATTGACAATTACATATACAAAGGATATAATAGTTAAGTGATTGATAATGAATTTCAGTTGCTGTATTTGGTATATGTTTTTTAAATCAAAGATATATTACAGTGTAATTGATAATGATTATTATAATCGCAAATGTACTTAAAAAAAGAGGCGATCATATGAGGCTTATACAAATATTAATGGCTACTATTATATTAGTACCTGCTATTGTTTTTAGTGTATTATCTCTTAGAAAATCCATTAAAAATGGAGGATGCAGTGGTGGCTGCAGTGGATGCTCTTTGAACGGAAAATGTGATGAGGATTATAAAAATAAGAATAGCTGAGGAGGCTAATTTTATGACTTTAGATAAAGCTAAAAGAGGACAAGAAATAGAAATTGTTCATATACCTGATAAAAATATAAGAGTACAAGCAATTAGACTTGGTATATTTGAAGGGGCAAAGCTTGTATGTTCAGAGAAAGTACCAGCAGGACCCGTAATTCTTAAAAATAGATTTCAAGAAGTGGCAATAGGGAGAAATTTGGCAAAACAAATAAAAGTTAAATGATATAACTAATGAATAGTTTGATTGAAGACTTTATGTTGATAAGGTTGAGGGGAGAAATAAAATGAGTAATGCAAACAGCCCAATAGATAATCTTGATATACCAGTTGGAGCAAAAAAAATAGTACTAGCTGGTAATCCCAATGTGGGTAAATCAGTTTTTTTTAATTATTTTACAGGTTTATATGTAGATGTTTCTAATTTTCCGGGGACTACAGTTGATATAAGTTCTGGAAAACTAAATAAAGATATAGTTATAGATACTCCGGGGGTATATGGTGTATCTTCTTTTAATGATGAGGAAAGAGTAGCAAGGGATATAATTCTTTATGCTGATATTGTTGTTAACGTTGTTGACGCATTACATATGGAAAGAGATTTATTTTTAACACAGCAAATTATTGATATGGGTAAAGAAGTAATTGTTGCCTTAAATATGATGGATGATGTTAAGAGAAATGGTATGAAAATAGATATTGATAAGTTATCTAAAGAGCTTGGAGTTGTAGTTATACCAACTACAGCAACTAAAAAAGAAGGACTCTTAGAAGTTAAGCAATCTATTGATAAAGCAAGAAAAGGTAATGAAATACTTGAGATTGCTAAGCTTAGAGATAGTGTTTTAGATAAAGTAGATACAAAATCAGAAGCACTTTTGGTTGCTGAAGAAGATGAAAATGTAAAAGCTAGATATAATATTGATAAAACAGACAATAAAAGAGAAGACATTTATAAATTAAGAAGATCAAGAGTAGAGGAAATTATAGGGCATGTTGTTGTAGATACAAAAAATAATTCTTCTTTTGCTATTAAACTGAGTGGATTAATGCTCAGACCTCTTACAGGAATACCGATTCTTTTTATAGCTTTATACGCAATGTTTTGGGTAGTAGGAGTATTTGTAGCTCAGACTGTTGTTGGAGTTACAGAAGAAATTATAATGGGGACTTATTATTATCATTTTATCATGAATACAATAGGCAGATTTTTTGATGGTACAACATTACTTGGACAATTAGTAATCGGAGATTTTGGGATATTAACTATGGTTCCAATTTATATACTAGGATTGCTTCTTCCATTAGTTATTGGATTTTATTTTTTCTTATCTCTTATGGAAGATTCGGGATATTTACCTAGAGTTGCAGCTTTAGTTGATAGAGTACTTAATTTTATTGGTTTAAATGGTAGGGCTGTAATACCTATGATACTGGGTTTTGGTTGCGTGACTATGGCAACTATGACAACTAGAATACTTGGTTCAAAAAGAGAAAAATTTATAGCAACTATGCTTTTAGGGTTAGCAATTCCTTGTTCTGCTCAATTTGGTGTAATAATAGGATTGATAGCACCATTAGGATTTAAGGCTTTTTTGATATATCTGTTTACCATATTTGCAGTTTTTGTAATCACAGGAACTCTTCTTAATAAAATATTACCGGGTGAATCAACTGATTTATTAATCGATTTACCACCTCTTAGGATACCAAAATTAAAAAATGTAGCACAAAAAACATATACTAAAGCTATTGCGTTTTTAAAGGAAGCAGCTCCATTATTTGTACTTGGTGGAGTTATAGTAACTGTAATGCAGTATACAGGAATGCTAGACGGTATAGCTACAGTTATGGCACCTCTTACTGAAGGGTTTTTAAAATTACCACCAAAAGTTTCACAAACCTTTATTATGGGTATTGTAAGAAGAGATTTTGGTGCGGCAGGGTTAAATCAACTAGTTCAACAAGGTTTGCTTTCAGGATCACAAACTATTGTAGCTTTAGTTGCAATTACTTTGTTTGTTCCATGTTTAGCAGCTATTATGGTAATATTTAAAGAAAGAAGCCCACAGGAATCAGCTCTAATATGGATAAGTAGTTTTGTATTATCATTTTTAACAGCAGGAATACTTGCGCAGATAATTATTTAAAGAGAAATGCACAATTTATAATGCACAATGCACAATGCACAATGCACAATGCACAATTTAGGAGGAAATATTTTAGCGGAGCTAAAATATTTCTTTTTATTTGTAGAAAGATAAAAGCATTAATGAAAATATATTAATAACAGTGTGAACTATGAGGAATGAAGTGATTAATGAATTCCTAATTATTCGGAATTTTTAAATAAATTAAAGATTTTCTGAACGAAGAGAAGAAAATCATCCATAATTGTGCATTGTAAATTGTGCATTGATTTAATATTGTGCATTGCCCTAATGTTGTGCATTGGTATAAGACCATAGTATAATTAAATAAATTCAATATATACTCAAAAATTAAATTACAAAGGAGAAGTACATGCTATATTTCATAAAGACTATTTATAAAACTTTTTTATTACCACCTGGTATAATAATTGTTTTTTTAGCTATATTGTCTTTTATCTCATTTAGGAAGAAACATAAAATATCAAAGTTTATATTAGTAGCAACAATAGCTCTTTATTTGTTTTCAATTCCTCTTGTAGGAGAATTTTTGATAGGTAGTTTGGAGAAGGAGTATTTTCCGCCAGAGAATCCAAGTGGAGATGTTATTATCATGTTAGGGGCAGGAGCTACACTAGATACCCCGAACGTAAACGGCAAAGGGCACTTATCAGGTTATGCGGCAAATAGATTGTTAACGGTTGCTCAGTTATATAAAAAACTAGATGTACCTATAATTCTTTCAGGAGGGCAAGTTTTTGGATTTACAGGTAAAGAAGCTGATATTGCCAAAGAAATACTGATAGGAATAGGTATTCCTGAAGAAAAGATAATAACAGAAGGAAAGAGCCTAAATACAACTCAAAATGCGCAGTATACAAAAGAAATAATTATGCAGTATGAATTTAGAGATCCTATTGTAGTAACTTCAGCATTTCATATGCCTAGAGCTGTAAAGCAATTTGAAAAAGTAGATGTCCAGGTAGAAGGATATCCTACCGATTATCAAACAAATATAAATAAAAGATATTCTTTTTATGATTTTATACCTTCAGCCAGTTCTATTAATTATTCCTCTTTAGCAATAAAAGAATATATAGGTATACTGGTGGCTAAATGGTATTAAAATAGTTGCAAAATAGATACTTATGGTGTAATATTACACTATAAGTATCTATTTTGCTGAACGAAAATAAGGAAGTGAAAAGGTGGAATTAAATACAAGAGAAGATTTGATAAATATAGTCTCTAAAAAGATACGTTTAATAAGAACAGAATATAATTTTTCGCAAGAAAAAATGGCTGACATATTAGGAGTATCAAAGAAGACGCTAATACAAATTGAAAAAGGAAGAACTTTAGCTGGTTGGACAGTAATCGTCGCTATATGTGGACTTTTTAGAGATAGTGAAATATTGAAAATGATTCTTGGAGATGATTCCATTGAGATATTAGAAACGATAACATTTGGAAATATAGATATACCAAGAAATGTAACAGGCGGCGGCAAGATTTGGTGGAAAATTGTAGTTGTTGAAAAAGGATTTAAAGTTCAAAAGAATATAATTTCAGGACATTATAGAATTATTGACGGATTTAGTAGAAGATGGTATAGTTCTATGAGTGAAATTAATGTACAGGATAAATTAAAAGAATTAATACTGAGAGGTGATAAAAGTGAAGAAGAGAATTAGTAAAAATAAATTCAGATTCTTTAAAAATGAACTTGAAGAACATAGAGATAGAGGTATTATTAATCAAAGTCAAATTGATGAGATGATGGTTTTTTATGAGGAAATATCTCCTTTTAATTTTGTTAGTGTATTAGTTACCATAGGAGCTCTACTTATTGGTCTAGGAATTATAAGTTTTGTTGCAAGTAATTGGAATTACTTAAGCAAACTAATAAAAATAATAATAATTCTATTTTTCTATAGTGGTTCAATGTTTGTATCATATAGACTAAATAACAAATATTACAAAACTTCCAAAGCATTTTTGTATTTAAGTGCATTAATCTATGGAGCGGGATTATTTTTGACTTCGCAAATATTCAATTTTGGAAGTCAATATTATAATGATTTCTTGTTGTGGTCAATAGGTGCTATAGTAATGGGAGTTATATTTAAAGATACTATACTATATTTATTCTCAAATATACTTTTTATAATTTATATAAATTTGAATTTTAATGACAATGTAATTTTAATTGTTTCCATTTTTATTGTTGTAGCCTATGCTTCAAATAAGATATTTAATTATACAAAAGAAAATACATTTTTCAACAATATAATTGGATTGAATTTTATTCTTTATATACTGAATTACTTTAATGTTGATCCATTATACACTACTATAAGTTTCTTTTGCATAGGAATGCTTATGTATTATGTTAAACATAATTTAAATCATGACATTTTTAAATTCCAAGGAAATATTATTGTTGGAATATGTGGAGTGATACTATCTTTTGGAGATATTTGGTCAACAGTAAGTTTTATAAGAAATGGAAATCCAATAGGGGTAACTTTTGGGATATTATTTATAATATATTTACTTCTGCTTATAAGAAAAGGAAACATAATAGCTCTAATTTTTACATGTGTTATGATATTAAGATTTTATTTTGATACGTTGTATGACTTCATGCCAAAATCGTTATTCTTTTTTACAGGAGGATTAATATTGCTTGGATTTGGTTTTTACTTCGAAAAGATGAGAAAGACTTTAAAGGTGGAGGATTAAACTATGAGAAAATTATATAGTAAAAATTGGTTTAAATATTTAATTGCATTTAGTATACCTTTGATTCTTCTTTTATCAATTTTGGTTAAACCACTTATGACCAGTGCATTTGGAGAAGAAATAATAATAAAAACTATGCCAAATGATCCAAGAGATATATTTAGAGGTGATTATGTAACATTAGATTATGAAATTAGTGAAATTTCTTTGGAAGATTTGGGGTTAGATATTAAAGATTTAGAATCAAAGGATGATATATACGATAAATATTATAAATTAAAGGATAAAGATTTGTATGTAGTACTAGATGAAGAAGGAGATTACTACAATATAAAGAAAGTCACTACAGAAATTCCAGAGGAGGATATTTACTTGATAGGTAGATATTCTTATACAATATACAATGATACCATGCCTGTGGAAGATAAAGGAAATCCAGAGGTTGTAGGAATAAAAGTTGAGTATTCCTTAGACAAATACTATGTACCTGAAAACACTGGTTTAGACCTTGAAAAAAAAGCAGAAGAAGGAAGTTTAATAGCAACAATAAAAGTTTATAGAGGATATGCTCTTCTTGAAAATATAAAGTAAAAACTTTGTTTAAAAAAGTTGTTGATACTTAAACTAGAGTGTAGAGGTGGATGTCTTCATGATTCTTCGGAAGTCTTAAAATCCACCTCAATTGTGCATTACTTTAAAATTACTTAGATAAGCTATCAATAAGACTTTTAAATGAATCATATTTTTGTTCTTTTACATTAAATTTAAATTCATAAGTTTTAAAATTCTTTTTAAGGATCCAGTTTAGTTTATGAGCAACAGTACTAGCACCTTTAGCGTCAGTTTCTACCAATAATAATAAAAACATAGTATCATTCCATCGGCAGAGAGTATCTAAATTTCTTATGTTTGCTTCTACTATTTCGCTTATCTCGTATATATCGTTTTTCTTAAATATCAAATCTTTTTGATTATTAAATATGGTACATTGAATTATAGAAAATTTATTACCATATCTATTATGACGTATTTGTTCTTTTTCTCCTATTTTTATAAATTCACTTTTATTATCTAATTTTTCCGTTAGATTAATCATTAGTTTTTCTATAATACCAATGTTGGTTTTGTTTTTAGATTTTTTTAAAGTAACTAGTTGATTAAATTTATTAATAAATGATTTTATATCTTTATGTCCAAGAAAAACACGCCAACTATTTTCTTCGTATATAATATTTTTACAGAAAGTATCCTGTTCAGTTCTGTCCATTATAAGATTTTTTTCTGTAGAACTCACTTCGAGCTGTACAATAATTTCAAAAAAGTTTTTGTCATCATCGTAAACATTTTTATAGATGTTTTTAAGAGTACACTCAAAATTATTTAATACAAATATTTCACTTACAAGAGATTGCCACTTAATGAAATCATTTTTTGTTAGTGCTTGTTTATCTCTATTAGAGAGTAATTGAAAAGCTTTTGCATACTTTTTTTGTGAGAGTAAGCTTAAATAATTTAGTAATACATTTTTACAAGGCACCACTGCAAAATCTAGTTGATGAATTCTTTTTCTGTTATTTTGTGAACTACCTATTAAAGAGTATTTATCCATCCATTTAACCATATATTGAGCTCTTAATACAGGGTCACGTAATGTATCATAGGCTCTGTTGATTTTTTGCATTACATTTTTTGCATCTTCAGATTTATTAACATCAGGGTGATATTTTTTTGACAGTTTTATGTAGGAATTTTTTATTATATCAGGTTCTGCCATAAAATGGACTTGTAATATTTCATAGTAATCTTCCCATCCATTTGTCATAAAAAAATCCTTTCTTTAACATAATATTCTTTAGATTATTTGGCTATGTTTTTAAATATAATTAGCAATTCTATTTAAAATGTAATTAGCAATTCTTTTTAAAATATAATTAGCAATTCTTTTTAAAATATAATTAGCAATTCTTTTTAAAATATAATTAGCAATTTGCAATGTGCAATTAGCAATTGATGTTGATTTTCTTCCCTTTGGTCAGAAAATCTTTAATTATTTAATTAATTCAAAAATTTTGCGTAGCAAAATCTACTTTAATTGCAAATTGCAAATGTTTTATGAATTAAAACTATTCATGCAAACAATATTTTATAAATGAACTATTCTCTAAGGTAGAGACAATCATTTAAGTATAGAGAGAAGTACTTGAGGTATTTTTTCAAGTGAAGCTTGTTTTTCAACAGCACCAACTTCATAAGCAACCTTGGGCATTCCGTAAACTACACTAGATTCTTCATCTTGACCTATTGTTTGGGCTCCTTTTCGTTTCATAGATAGCAAGCCTTTTGCACCATCATAACCCATACCAGTTAAAATAATACCAATAGCATTATTTTTAACTTCTTTTGCAACTGATTCAAATAGAACATCGACAGAAGGGCAGTGGCCATTAATTTTTTCACCTATAAAGAGTTCTACTTTATATCTATCCCCTATTTTACGTACACTCATATGCTGGTCACCAGGAGCTATTAGAATTTTACCTGGTTCTAAATAATCGCCATTTTCAGCTTCTTTAACATTAAACTTTGTTTGTGCATCAAGTCGTTCAGCAAACATTTTAGAGAATATAGGTGGTATATGTTGTACAATTACTATGCCTGGTATTTCAGGAGGAAGTTGCATTAAAATATCGTTAATTGCCCTTGTTCCACCAGTTGAAGCACCTATAGCAATCACTTTTTGAGTATCAACACTTATTTTAGAATAGGATTGTTGAACTTTTAAAATAGGCTTTTCTATTATATTTGCATTAGCAGCTATTTTAACTTTTGCTATCAATTCCAATATAAAATTTTCAACTTCTTTTGGTGATTGAACGTTTGGTTTTGTTACAAAATCAACAGCTCCAGCATTCATGGCATCAAACACAGCATCACTTACTGAACTGACAACAATTGTTGGAAGTGGGTATTGTGGCATTAGTTTTTTTATAAACTCAATTCCGTTCATTCGAGGCATTTCAACGTCACAAGTCATAACATCAGGTTCAAATTGTAAAATTTTATCACGAGCATCAAAGGGATCAGTAGCTTTAGCAACTATTTCTATATTATCGTCAGAACCAATACCTCTTGCCAAGACTTCCCTGAAAATTAAACTGTCATCCAAAATAAGTACTTTTATTTTCTTTTTCATTATTGAACCTCCTTTCGTTCTATGCAGTTATATTTTTCTATACAAAGCTGGGCTAATATATTTAAACTTAGTCTTTTCGCGGTTTAATGATTCTGAGTGGCCAACAAACAGATATCCACCAGGTTCCATAAAATTATAAAATTTATCTATTAGAGCATCTTTGGTATCATTATCAAAGTAAATCATAACATTCCTGCAGAAAATAATATGGAATTTCTTTTTAAAAGGAAAAATATTTTCCATCAAATTAAATTTTCTAAAAAGAACTTCATTTTTTATTTTATCATTGATAATTAAATTATTGTCGTCATACTTATTAAAATAATTTAATTTCCAATAATTAGGCAGTGGAGCTATTCGTTCTTTACTATATATACCTTTTTTTGCTATGTTCAAAACATTGGTAGAAATATCAGTAGCCAATACTTTAGTATCCCACCAAAGCTTCTTGTCTTTAAAATATTCATCTAAAATCATTGCAAGAGTATAAGGTTCTTCGCCGGAAGAAGCAGCAGCACACCATATTCTTAAATCTTTTTCTTTGCAAGTTTTTTCAAAACAGGGTAGGCATTGATCTCTAAAAATAGTAAAATGATCAGGTTCTCTCATAAAATATGTGTGATTTGTTGTAATTTTATTAACCAAAAGGGCACTTGCTTCTCCAGTTTTATCATTAATAAGATATTTATAAAATTCAGTAAAGCTATTAAAGCCCATTTGAATTAATACATTATTTAACCTTCCATTAACAAAAGCTTTTTTTTCACTTTTTAAATAAATTCCAAAATTATCTTTTATATATTTAGTAAGAAGTCTGAATTCTTCCTCCGTAATATTTATCATAGTTAGACCTTTCTGATTTTAATATTGTAGAAATATTGAAGTTAGTAAAGTGATTTATTTTGGTAAATTTTTATTCATATTTTCTAACAATGCTAATACTTCAGGAGTTAACTCCTCTGAGTTTTGCAACCTTTGAGAATATGATACTGTAGTATTATCTTTTAGTTTGAATTTTAAAATCTCATCTTTTAGCATTTGGGCTTGACCAGATAATTCTTCACTTGCAGCGGCTGTTTGCTCTGATGTAGCAGAGTTAGCTTGTACTACGTCTGAAATTTGAATAACGCCTTCGTTAATCTGATTTAAACTTACAGCTTGTTTTTCAGAAGCAAGAGAAATATTTTGTATAATTGTATCAATTTCTGAAAAAGTATCTACTATTATAGTCAATGATTTAGATGTAATATTTGCGATACTATCCCCAGTTTGTACTTTCGTCTCTAGATTTTCTATTAGTTCTGATGTTTCCTTAGCAGCTTCTGCAGACCGACCTGCTAGATTTCTTACTTCTTCTGCTACAACAGCAAAACCTTTACCGTACTTACCAGCTCTAGCCGCTTCGACAGCTGCATTGAGAGCTAAAATATTAGTTTGAAAAGCTATTTCATCAATTACTTTTAGTATTTTTGATATATTTATTGATGAACTTTGAATTTCACTCATTGCACTAACCATTTCGTTCATTTGAGAGAAACCTTCTTTTGCAGTTTCTAATGCTGTTGTTGAAATATTTTTAGCTCTTTCCCTTTTTTCAGAACTTTTATTATTTTGAACAGTTATTTCTTTTATAGAACTAGATAGTTGTTCAATAGAACTTGCTTGTTCAGTTGAACCTTGTGATAATGAAAGGCTAGAATCAGAAACTTGTTTTGCACCGGAAGCTACTTGGTCTGAAGCCGTATTAATTACAGCGATAGTTGAATTTAAGCTTTCAGACATTTTACCAAAAGCAGTAGCAAGTTCTCCTATTTCGCTAGTTGATTTAACATTTAATTCAATATCTAAGTTACCATTTGCAATTGAATTTGCGGCTTTTAACATTTGTATGATTGGTTTTCCTATTAATCTTGAAATAACATAGCCCATTGATACAGATAAGATTATAGCCATAAAAACATATATAATCATTTTAATAGAAGTACTTGAAGCTAAACTATTATTTAAATTGTATCTTTCTTCTGCGTCCGTTGCTTTCATTGAAACCAAAGTATCTATAGCTTCCTCTTGAGCATTTGCAACGGGAATTATTTCGTTATTATATAAAGCAAAAGCTTCATCATCTAAATTTTGTGTGCAAAGTGAATAGAATTCTTCTACATATAGTAAAGTTTGAGATCTAGTATCAATATATGAATCGTAAGCTTCTTGCATTTCAGTAGATAAAATTTTATTTTGAAATTCTTCATTTAGTACTTCTAAATCAGATGAAATTTGCATAAATTCATTAAATTTTTCTTCTATTTTTACAGAATCATTTTCTAAAATCATTTCAACTGAATAAATTTGGGATTTTTGAAAAAGCTTTGATATTTCTGATGCTGTTTTTAGTGGAACAGTCATATTAGTGTATAATTCCTTGTCGTTTTCGGACATTTTATTCATATTTATTACACTAACTCCACCTATAATTGCAGTTACTAATGCAATTATTAAAAATCCCATAATAATTCTCTGAGATAAATTCATTTTATTATATAAACGCATATCTAGGACCTCCATATAAGGTGTGCAAAAAAGCTAAATATCTTTCATTAGATAACCGTCAAATAAATTAACGGTTACTAATTAAAGATGTTATTTATAAACAATTAAATTTAGGATAGGCTAGATAAGTCGTCCATTTCTTCTTCGTTTAATAGCTTTTCACAGTCTAAAATTAAAGTAACTTTATCTTCTATTTTACCAATGTTTTTGATATATCTTCTGCCTTTTGTATTAATTTTTGGCGGAGGTATTATTTCACTATCAGGTATAGATATAACCTCTGATACAGAATCAACTATGAGACCTATTGCCATTTCTCCAGTATCAACAACGATAATACAGGTTCTATCATTGTATTCCATAGGTTCTTTTTTGAATTTTAACCTTACATCCATGACAGGTCTTATTTTACCTCTAAGGTTAATAATACCTTTAATATAGTTAGGTAGTTCTGGTACTTCTGTAATTGGTTGAATTCCTACAATTTCAGTAACATAGGAAATCTCAATACCGTAAGATTCTTTATCAATAGAAAAAGTTAAAAACTTCCCTTTTTGAGTATCTTCTTCTATAAATTCATTATTCATGTTTAGGTTATCCATATTTTTTTCTCCTTTTTAATTGATTTAAATAATTATTTTATGATATTAGTGATGTAATATCTAAAATTAAACTAATGCTTCCATCACCTAATAAAGTACATCCACTTAGTCCATTAATTTTCTTGTTCTTTTTAATATATGAAGGTAGAGCTTTTACTACAACCTGTTGTTTACCCAGTAGCTCATCAGCAAAGATGCAGCAAGTATTGTTATCTTGTTCTACCATAATTAAAATACCTTCGTTATAATCAGTAATTTCCGTTTTGATATCATAATATTTATGAAGACGAAGAATTGGATAACATTCTCCTCGTACCATAATCATTTCATTTCCTTCAGGGTCAGTTAATAAGTTCTTTTCTTTAGGTCTAAATGATTCTCTAATTGCAGTTATAGGTATAGTATATTTTGAATTACCAACAGAGATGTTCATTCCATCGATTATTGCTAAGGTTAGAGGTATTTTTAAGGTAATAATCGTACCTTGGCCTTCTGCACTATCCACAGATACTGAACCTCCAACAAGTTCCAAGTTTTTAGAAACAACATCCATTCCCACGCCTCTTCCTGAGAATTCAGTTACATTTTCTTTTGTAGAAAAGCCTGGTAGTAGAATAAGATTGAAAATCTCTTTGTCGGACATATCCTCTGGATTCTTTTTTAGTAGGTTGTTTTCTTGTGCCTTATTTAAAAGTTTTTGTTTATTTAATCCTTTTCCATCATCCTTTATTATGACTAAAACATCACTACCTGAATTTTTAGCTTCTAGTACAACAGTACCAGTTGGTTCTTTATCATTTTTTATTCTGTCCTCTTTGTCCTCTATTCCATGGTCAATGGAGTTTCTGATTATATGCATTAAGGGGTCGGAAATATGCTCTATAATATTTTTGTCAACTTCAGTTTCTGCACCTATGACTTCTAAGTTAACCTTTTTATCTAATTTTTTACACATATCTCGAACAATCCTTTGCATTTTTGCAAAGGTTGTTGAAAGAGGAACCATTCTAACAGACATAATCATATCTTGTAGTTCATTTGTTATCTTATGTAATTGGCGTGAAGCTTTTTCAAAATTATCTAATTGTAATCCTCTTAGGTCTGGATTTTGAGTTACCATAGCTTCAGCAATAACCATCTCACCCATTAGATCCATTAGTTTATCCAATTTATCAACATTTACACTAATCATATTTTGAATTGTTGAATGATGGTTTTCTTGTGTTGGTTGAATTTTAGGAGTTGACTCGCTAATTTCAGGATTTTCCTCTACGGTTGTTTTAATTTGTTCAAGTTTCAAGTCACTTAAAAACATTGTTTTCATGAAAAATGCATGCATTTCGTCATAGTTAGAATTAGTTTGTACAATAACTTCAAAACCTTTTTCGCGTATTAAGTCTGTGCTTTTATCATCTTCTAAAATGTTTTCAGGGGTATGTGTAACCTTGGCACTTATACCAACCAAATCATTAACTACAGTGTAAGCACGTAAATTTTCCATCTCACAGCCATCTTCAAAAAAAATTGTTGCTTTATATTTATTCATAGTATCGTCATTAGAATCATTTTTTGTAGACGTAGTGGACTGAGAAATATCTTTTGGGTTTATATTTTTCAAATCTGTTTCTGTTAAGTTAGAGGATTTAAGATTGTTTAGGAAAATATTTATTTCATTTATAATTTCATCAGCATTTCCATCTGGAGTATCCCCGTTTTTTATTTTAGCTACTTCTATTTTAATAAAATCTACACCATCTAGGACTAAGTCTGAAAGTGATGAGTAATCTACATTTTCAGGATGGCTTTCTCTCAGAAAGAAAAATAGATCTTCTATTGAGTGGGCAAGAGTACCGATATTATTAAAAACCATCATGTTTGAAGATCCTTTAATGGTGTGCATGAAACGGAATATTTCGTTAATAGCATCTTCTGAATAAGTCCCTTCTTTTTCAGAATTCATGATTGCTTGTTCTAATTGTTCTAATAATTGTTCTGTTTCAAATAAATACATGTCAAGCATTGATTCGTTAGAGTATAGTTCAGACAAATTAGTAACCCCCTTAGTGGTGTTTCTTATAATTGATTGAATACTTAATGTAATCTAGTATTTTCCAAAGTCAGTGTCGTTAATTATTATATCATCGTTATCATTAGAATAAATTGAATTTTCATAGAGTTCTTTGTTATCATTTTGTTCTTCTAGGACTTCTTTATTTTTTGACTCCATATTGTCCAAGATTTCTAGGACTTCTGGATTTAGTTCTTCTAGAGTGTCATTAACTAAGTCGGTGTCGTTACTTTTTAGCTTAAATTTATTAACTTGTTCTTTTAACATTTCAGCTTGATTAGAGAGAGTTTCACTTAGTGAAGAAGTTTGTTCTGATGTTGCAGAGATAGTTTGAACAACATTTCCTATTAATGCAACACCTTGGTTGATTTGCTCAACACCTACAGATTGTTCATTTGATGCAATAGATATATCGGATATTAAAGTGGCTGCAGACTCTATATCGTCGACAATTTTTTGTAGAGCTTCTGAGGTTATATTAGCTAAGTTAGTACCATCTTCTACCTTATTAATAGACTCTTCAATTAAAGCAGTTGTTTCCTTGGCAGCTGCGGAAGACCGGTTAGCAAGATTTTTAACTTCATCAGCAACTACTGCAAAACCTTTGCCATGTTCACCAGCTCTTGCGGCTTCAATAGCTGCATTTAAAGCTAGTATATTGGTTTGAAATGCTATTTCATCAATTACCTTTATTATTGTAGAAATATTGTTTGAAGAATCGTTGATTTTAGTCATTGCTGCAAGCATATGGTCCATATGAGCATTACCATTAACAGCGTTGATTTTGGCTCTATCAGTAATAGACTTTGCCATTTTAGCATTCTCAGCATTATGTCTTGTTTGTGAAGCAATTTCTTCAATTGAAGCTTTTAGCTGTTCAATTGAACTTGCTTGTTCAGATGCACCCTGTGATAAGGAAGCACTGGAATCGTATACTTGTCTAGCTTCTGTGGCTACTTCATTGGAAATTGAATTGATCTTTGATACAGTAGTATTTGTATTTTCGGCCATTTTGTTAAAGGCATTGGCTAATTCGTTCATTTCATCATCTGTATTCATATTAATATGAACATCTAAATTACCATCAGCCACTAAATTAGCTGAAGTTAAAATTTCCTTTATCGGGTTGTTGATTGACTTTGAAATAATTAAATTTGATACAATAGAAAAGAGTATTGCAATTATAACAAATATTATCATTGCAGTAAGGGTTGTATCAAAAGAATTTTGCATGTTTTCAGTCAATAATTTTGCTTGTAAGTTATTTTCTTCTATAAAGTTATTAATAGAGGTATCTACCGAGGTTTTTTTCCAATTGAGATCAGGGGCAACTAGCAATGCTGCATCATAATTATCTGCTTCTAAATATTTCCCCATAATTTCACTAGTGCTATTATAGTCTTCTAAACTTCCGAGAATACTATTTAATATAAGAGTTTCATCCTCTGTTAAATTATAGTTATTAAGAGTGTCAATTAAAGTAGAATTTTCATTTTTTAGTTCATTAATTGTATCTATTTGTTTATTAAAACCATTAAATCTTTTGTCATATAGTATATAGGAATAAGTGTTTTGAATATGGGATAAATTATTTTGTAATGTTGAAAGATTTTGTATAGGAATAAGTCTATCCTCATAAATTTCTTTTACGTTGTTATTACCGTTATTCATATTTATGATGCCTATTAGACCGATAGTAGCTGTTAGTATACTTATTAATGCAAAATTAATTAATTGCTTGGTTCTGATTTTTATTTTCATGTAGTAACCTCCTTCTGTATGCATATTTAAAATTGAAAATTAAGTGCTCCGAAATATGTTACAATATATATACTATTATATAATAATGTACAAATTAAACCAAGATATTTATACAATTTAGAATTGAGCCTTTAATTAGATTAAAAATTGAATAATATAAGTGCGTATGTTATAATTTCAATATAAAATGTGAACAATAGTGGAGGTGTTGCGATATGAAGAGAGTTTTAATAGTAGATGATGCTGCTTTTATGAGAATGACAATTAAAAATATGTTAGTTAAGAACGGATATGAAGTTGTAGGAGAAGCAGAGAACGGAAGAATTGCAATAGAAAAATATGCGGAATTAAAGCCTGATGTAGTTACAATGGACGTGACAATGCCAGACGTAGACGGGGTTAAATCATTAAAAGCAATTAGAGCATATGATGCCGATGCTAAGATTATTATGATAACAGCTATGGGACAAGAATCTATGGTTAAAGATGCTATTCTTTCAGGAGCCAAAGGATTTATTGTTAAACCATTTAAAGAAGAAAATGTAGTAGCAGCTCTAAATAAGTTATTCTAATATATATTTTTAAAATTAGCTATTATAATATTTTTACATAGAAGGAATTAATGGGTTTATATGGATAAAATGATGAATAAATTAATATATGTTTTGTTATGGGGTGTATTTGTTGATGATGGTGCTAGGTATAGGGGAATATTGTGTTACTAATGATAAAAGCAATACGATAAAAACGTATTCGCTTGGTTCTTGTGTGGCTTTGACTATGTATTGTTCGGCAAAAAAAATCTGTGGAATGGCACATATAGCCCTGCCTACTTCAACTAATAAAGAAAGGGATACACATCCTCCTGCATATTTTGCAGATTTGGCAATTTCTTTGATGCTGAATAAGTTTTGTTATAATTATGGTTGTAAATTAGAAAGTCTTCAAATTGGTATGTTTGGAGGAGCTTCATCAATGAGAAAAAACGATGTTTTTAAAATAGGGATAAAAAATGTGGAAACTATAAAAAGGATTATTTTGAATAATAATATGACGATTTACAAGGAAGATGTTGGGGGCCATTACAGTAGAACAGTTGAAATTGATGTTGAAACAGGTGCCGTAAAAGTTGACTGCCATCCAATCATTATTTAAAAGGATAATAACAGTATAAATTTATACTAAAGGAGATTGCTTATGAAACAAGAATATATTAATTCGTTTATCGAATCAAGTCAAAGTGTAATTGCTCAAGTTACAGGTTTGCAATCAACAGTAGGAGATATAGAGGTTAAAGATATACCATATAGAAGTGATGTTGTTGTAGTGTTGATAGGGCTAACGGGTCAGATTTATGGTAGCGTTATTATTTCTTTGTCAAAAGATTTAGCATGCAAGATAGCCTCTATAATGATGGGGGGTATGGAAGTTACCCAATTGGATGAAATCTCTAAGAGTGCTATTGCAGAACTAGGCAATATGATAATGGGAAACACCGCAAATAGCTTATATCAAAAAATAAGAAAATAGATATTACACCACCTACAGTTTTCACAGGAGATAATATGCAAGTTACTCCTAATAAAGCAGAAACAATTTGTATTCCACATATATTTGAAGATGGTGAAATTATAGAATTGGATATAGCATGTCAAGAAAAATAAGCTTTAAAAATATAAATAGTTATAATAGTAAATTGCGGGGGCGTTTTTGTCGCAATTTATTTATTTTTATTTTAAATATTAAACTCTTCTTTAGGTTGAATTATAGTTTGTGATATAATAAAGATATTTAAAATAGATCTTTAAATATTGAAGGGGAGAGATGATGGAAGAAGTACTTTCAAATACGGAGATTGAAAAACTACTTGAACAATTTGAATCTAATAACAAAAAAGAAGATAAAGCAAAAGATGATGATACCTACGATTTTTCCAAACCTCATAGTATTAAAAAAGAAAATATAGAAGCTTTGAAAATTATTTTCAGAAAATATACAAAATATTTAGCTAATTATTTTTCTGAGCTTACAAGAGAGTCTGTAAAAGGGAAATTAGATAATTTAGAATCTATAAGACAAGAAGAAATAGAATCGTTAGTCCCTAAAAATAGTATAATTGGAACTTTTACTTGTATGCCGTTGAATGGAGATTTTGTGGTTTATATGCCTGACGTTTTTCTTAGTCAGATTATGGAGATTATTTGTGGCGCTGATGTTAACGAGGTAGCTAGCTCTAAAGCTGATAAGATATTCTCTGAAACAATTTTCACTGATTTAGAAATGAGTATTATAGAGGATATTACAGATAGCATTATACAATTGCTAGTTCCTTCTTGGAAAGATTTATTGACTATGGAAGTTAGATTAAAACAAGTTCAGTCGCATAAGGATAGTGCAAAAATGGTTGATATAGGTAGATACTATTTAATTGCAACTATGTCATTGGATTTTTATGATATAAAAGGTGAAGTTTATTTATGTATTCCTTTTGAAGCCTTAGAGAATATAACAGATAAATTGAGACTTGATGATAATTTTGATACACTTACAGATAATGATAAATTAAAATATTCTGAAGATATGAATGAGGTTTTAGAAACTGTAAAGGTTAATTTGGAAGTTAGACTAGGGGAAGTAGACATGACTGTTGGAGATTTTATTCAACTAGAAAAGGGCGATGTGCTTCAATTAAATAAGCATATAAGTACTCCTCTTGACATGTACATAGAAGATAAACAGAAATTTAAGGTTGTCTCAGGGAAACAAAAGGGTAGTTTAGCAGTTAAAATTATTAAAATTACAGGTAAGGAGGGATTCTAGTGGATGATTTTTTATCAAGTGAAGAGATAGATATGTTGTTAGAAAATAGTGGTGGAGATACCGTTAAAAAGAAGACTGGAGAAGTTTTTACTGAATTTAATGATAAAGCTCAAGTAGATAATCTTCAGATGGGTAATGGGGTAAACGGAAACCTTGACCTTATTTTGGATATTCCCCTAGAAGTAAGTGTAGTCCTTGGAAAAGCAAAAAAATCTATAAAAGAAATAACAAGTGTAGTGCCAGGTTCTGTCATAGAACTAGACAAAGCAGCAGACGAACCACTAGAAATATATGCAAACGGCAAGAAAATTGCAGAAGGTGAAGCTATAGTTATTAATGAGAAGTTTTGTGTGAGGATAACTAAGATTGTGAGTAGGAGAGAACTTATTAGTAACCTTTAATTGAAAAAATTAGCAATTAGCAATTAGCAATTAGCAATTAAAAGATTAAAAGATTAAAAGATTAAAAGATTAAAGATTAAAACAAATTAGCAATTAAGGAGGATTTTCTTTCTTGCAGTTAGAAAATCTATATTTTACTTAAAAATTATATTAATGAATTAATGGATTCTCTTCCTTTGTGTAGGGAATCTTTTTTAATTAAAGATTTTCTGACCAACGGGAAGAAAATCATCCATAATTGTGCATTGTGCATTGTGCATTTCGCATTAAATTAATACCTATTCATATAAACATAATTGTGAAATAAATATAAAATAAAATAGATAAGAGCCGATAAATATTATGTAAAGACTATTAGGGGTGATTTTATGAAGATTTATAATAACAATTATTATGATAAAAATTTATATACTAACAATTCAACAAGTAAAGATAGCAAAGTATCTGAAAAAGAGAAAAAAGCTGTAAAGACTAGTAGTGGTGACAGGATTGAATTGTCTTCTACAGGCATTAAGCTAAAATCTTACATTGATAAAATAGAAGAAATAGACAAAGCTAGGATGAGTAAAATAGATGATATAAAAAGCAAAATTAAAGAAGGAAAGTATAAAGTTTCTTCAGAAGAATTAGGAGAAAAAATACTAGAGAAATTATCTAGTGATGACACAATTAAGGGAGAATAAAGATGAGTATATATCATTTGTATTCTAAGGAAGAAGAAATACTTCATAATTTAAAATCAGTTCTAATAAAAGAAAAAGAACTTTTGATAAATGGAAAGTGGCAAGAACTAAATAAAATAGTAGAAGAAAAAACTAAAATTTCTGAAAGATTAGGCCAATTAGAAAGTAAGAGATTAGCAGCAGATGAAAAAGTTTTATTAGATGAATTGACTGATGACCTGAAAGAAAAAAGTTTAATTATAAAAAATAATATAAGAGAATTAATTATAGATATACAAATACAAAATGAAACTAATACTTTACTAACAAAAAGCTCATTAAGGTACACAAAAGAAGTCCTTGGTAGTCTAGGAGTAGGTAATAAAACAAATACTTATGGTGCTAACGGTAAGGTAGGCCAGGCAACTAGAAATATAAATGTATCTATAAATAAATCTGTGTAAAGAGGCGATAATATGACACAATTGATGAGAAGTTTATATACACCTAAATTAGGAATGTACGATGCACAAAAGAGAATAGAAGTGGCAGGACAAAATATAGCTAACGTAAATACAGAGGGATATTCAAGACAAAGAGTTGAAACTGTAAGTGACAGAACTTACAACACAGATATTGTAGGTAAAAGTGAAAGTGGTCACGATACTTTAAGGGTAGCTAGGGTAAGGGATTCTTTTTTAGATAGCCAAATAAGACAAGAAAATGGAATTTTAGGAGAATACGAAAGTAAGGCAGAGGTACTAAGTGAGGTTGAAACTGCTTTCTTAGAGCCTTCAGATAATGGATTGAATAAGGCAATGTCAGAGATGTGGAATTCTTGGCAAGAACTAAGTAAGAACCCATCAGAAGTTAGTGTGAAAACTGTAGTTACACAGACAACAGAAAACTTTGCAGTAACATTAAACGTAATATCTTCGAGATTAGAAGATATAAAATTGAATTCAAAAGATGTAATAGAAAATGAGGTCTTTAATCTAAATAAGGCTATAGAAGGAATAGATAGCTTAAACGATCAAATATATAAATCAACTATTAGAAATGTTGCTCCAAATGAGCTTTTAGATCAAAGAGATTTGCTTTTGAATGAAGTATCAAAATCCTTAAATATAGATGTATCTCTTGATAAATTTAACAGAGCAACTGTTACAACTAGTGGACAGACATTAGTTGCAGCAGAACCAGATGTGGAAATTGAATATGAAGTTTCTTTTGTTGATTCTGTTACAAAGAATACAGCAGGTGATTATGAAGTTAAATTATCATTAGCAGGTGATGGAGTTGATAATTCAAAGACGATAACGATAGGGGCTAGTGATATCCCAAGTGGAAGTAGTTTCGAAGAAGAATATCCACATCTAACAGAAGGAAATGTTGTTTTCACAAAGAAAGATTTTGTTGATAAAACATCAATAGAAAAATTTGATAATGACGAGTTAACAGGAACTATTAAAGGATATAATGATTCTTACAATAAAATTGAAGAGTATACAGATAGTTTAGATGCATTAACTAATTCAATTGCACAAAGAATTAATGCCATTAATAAGGAAGAAGGTAGTTCTACAGGAGGAATTAAATCTTTTGATAGTGTAGGAATAGAATTCTTTACAGGGGCTAATGCAGATGGAAAATTTACTGCAAAAGATATAAAGGTCAATTCAGATATTACAAATAATCCTGAGAAGATAAATACAGATAGTATAAAAGATTCTTATGATGGGAAAAGAGCATTAGCTATAGCATCACTTAGAAATAATGATTTTTCAATAGAGGAAGAGTATGAAGCAACAGGGAATATTGCATATGTTGCTGGAAGTTTAGAATTTGATGCTGCAAATGATGGAGCAAGTTTTGATGATTATTATACAAACTTGATTTCGAATGTTGGTACAGAAAAACAAAGTGCAGATAGAATGGTTGATAACCAAGAAGTATTAATTGAACAATTGGACTTAAAAAAAGAATCTATATCAGGTGTTTCTTTAGATGAAGAAATAGCAAATTTAGTTCAATTTCAAAATGCATATGCTGCAAATGCAAAGGTAATGTCAACTTTAGTAGAAATGTTAGATACATTAATGAATAATACTGGTCTATAGGAGGTAAAAAATGAGAATATCAAATAAGGTTTTGCAAAACAACTTTATAAATAATTTAAGCAAAAATACTGAACAATTATATAAAATAGAAAAGCAACTTTCTTCAGGAAAAGAACTAGAAAAACCTTCTGATGACCCTATAGGTGTAGCTAAAATCATGAGTTTGACAAGAGATATTGATAATAGGGAACAATATATACGAAATATGGATGATGCCATGTCATGGAATGAAATGACAGATACATCTATGGCGAACATAGGCGATTCTCTTCAAAGACTTAGGGAACTAACAGTGCAATCAGCTAATGGATCCTATTCAGATAATGATAGACTTCAGCTTTTAGAAGAAGTAAATCAATTAGTTCGGCAAATTGGGCAAGATGGCAACACTATGTTTGATGGTAGATATATCTTTGCAGGTAATGATGTACATAGTACCCCTTTTGAAATAAATGAAAATACAGATGGTATTTTAGAGTTAGCGTATGTAGGTGATGATGGGGATATTATGATTGAAGTAAGTCCTTCTCTTAATGTTAAAACAAACACCACAGGAGAAGAGTTTAGTAGTGCAACAAATTTAGCTGATTCTCTAAAATCATTACAGGAAGCTCTTTCTAATAGTGATACAGATGCACTTGGTGGAGAAGTACTAGAAAAACTAGATGATTCAATTGAAGGAATTCTAAATCAAAGAGCAAAAGTTGGAGCTAGAACAGCTAGATTCCAGTCTATTAAAGAAAAAAGCGATGCAGAGATATTGAATATGAAAGAACTAATCTCAAAAACAGAAGATATAGATGTAGCAGAAAAAATGATGGAATTTATGACAATGCAAAGTGTTTATCAGACAACACTTTCTTCGGGAGCGAAGATAATACAGCCGACGCTTCTAGATTACTTAAGATAATTATAAAAGATAATTATAAAAGATAATTTTAAAAGATAATGCACAATGCACAATGCACAATGCACAATTAAGGAGAGCTTTCGTTGCACGAAAGCTTTTTAATTTAATAAAGATTTTGCTTTGCAAAATAATCCTTAAACTGTGAACTTTGCACTGTGACCTGTGAACTAAATCTTATAATATGAACTATGGTAATAATTTGGAAATGAAACCATAAAAATAAGATAGTTTGAGGGGAGAATTAATATGCTAGTTAAAAGTAGATTTTTAGGCGAACTCCAAATAGAAGAGGATAAAACAATTGAATTTGAAGATGGTATATTAGGGTTTGAGGAATATAAAAACTATTGTATAGTGCCTATTCCCCAAAAGGAAAAGTTTTATATAATGCAAAGTATAGAAGATGAAAATATATCTTTTATTTTAATAAATCCTTGGGATAGTTTTGAAGATTATGAAATTGATATAGAATATAGTCAGTTAAAGAAAATGGCAATAGAAGATTCTGAGCAATTAGCTATCTATAGTATAGTAAGTTTTAAAAAGAATGGAATGACAGCAAATCTTTTAGCTCCTATTGTAATAAATGCAGACAATAAAAAGGGTGCGCAGATAGTGCTACATTCTTCTAAGTATACAACAAAACATATAATTCCTACTTCTCAAAGTGAGGAGGAGCAATCATGCTAGTTCTTACAAGAAAAAAAGGAGAAAAAATCACATTAGGTGATGATATTGAAATAGAAGTAATAGCTCTAGATAATGGAAAAGTAAAACTAGGAATAAAAGCTCCAAAGGATTTGAAAATCTTCAGAACTGAAGTTTTAGACCAAATAAAAGAAGAAAACAAAGAAGCTTTAATCAATAATCAAGATTTATTAAAAAGTTTGCTGAAATAATAAAAAATATATCAAAAAAGGCTAAAACAATTTTGATAATAGCCGAAATATATAATATAAGTTATAAATGGTGATCACCCATTCTATAAAAGATACTTATTGAAGGATTGTTGATATATAAAAGTATTGTTTTTGTTAAGGGTTATTGTTTTTTTATTAGAGTGCAGAGTGCAATGTGCAATTTGCAGTGAAGGATGATTTCCTCATTCTTCGTAAATCTTTATTAAATTAAAAGATTTTGCGTAGCAAAATCATCCATTCACTGCACTCTGCACTCTGCAAATTGCACTCTAATAAAGAAACTAAAACTTAAAATTTAGACAAAACAAATTATATTCAGTAAGACTTTATATAAAAACAAAACATAAAACGGCAAGGATGCCAAACAAAATTCAAGGAGGAATTTACAATGAGAATTAATAACAACATAGGAGCTTTAAATACTTATTCAAAGCTTTCAGCAACAAATGCTTCAAAAGACAAATCTTTAGAAAAATTATCTTCAGGTTTAAGAATCAACAGAGCAGCTGATGATGCTGCAGGGCTAGCTATATCAGAAAAAATGAGAGCTCAAATCAAAGGACTAGATCAAGCAAATAGAAATGCACAAGATGGTGTTTCTTTAATACAAACAGCTGAAGGTGGATTAACTGAAACTCACTCAATGCTTCAAAGAATGAGAGAATTAACAGTACAAGCTTCTAATGGTACATTAACAGATACTGATAGAACTAATATACAAACAGAAATAGATAATTTAACAGAAGAAATAACAAGGATTGGTAATGATACGGAGTTTAATGGAAAGAATATTTTAAATGGATCACTAGTTACTTCTTTAGATGCAGCAACAAACGCAGACGTTGGAGCAAACACAACAATATCTGTAGAGGGAGCTGAAGCGGGAAGTTATGATGTTTCAGTTAGTGGTACAGAAGTAACTATTAAAGATGCAAATGGAATAGGACAAACAATAGATGTTGGAGCAGCTACAATAACTGGAGGAAATTCAATTAAGTTTGACCAATTTGGGATTGAAATAAAAGCAGTAGGAGGAGACATAACTCTTTCTACGGATTTAGGTGTTAGTACAACATCAGATTCCATTGTAGTAACTGGTGATGACCTGAAATTGCAAATTGGAGCTAATAGTGACCAAAACTTGACAGTTTCAATAGCAGATATGAGATCTTCTGCTTTAGGAAAATCAGTAACAGGGTTAAGTGCTGGTGCAACAGTTACTGATATATCAAAGATAACTGTTGAAGGTGACGATGATGATATTAGTGACAGTTTAAAAGTAATTGATAGTGCAATTAATGATGTATCAACACAAAGAGCAAAATTAGGTGCTTATCAAAATAGATTAGAGCATACAATGAACAACTTAACAACTTCTTCTGAGAACATAACTTCAGCAGAATCAAGAATTAGAGACGTAGATATGGCTCAAGAAATGATGACATTCACTAAGAATAACATTTTAAGTCAAGCAGCTACTTCAATGCTTGCTCAAGCTAACCAAGCGGGACAAAATGTACTTCAATTATTAAGATAGTTTTAAATGGGCTGGCTTTCAGCCAGACCCATTTTTTTTAATGCACAATGCACAATGCACAATGCACAATTAAGGATGATATTTTTTAGCAGAGCTAAAAAATATCTTTATTGAATTTAATTCAAAAGATTTTCTGAGAAACGAAGAAAATCATCTACAACTGTGAACTGTGAACCGTGCACTGTGAACTCCAATAGAGGTGATTAATTTGGATATCACAAAGGTAGTTTCAACTCAAAAATCTAATGAACCAATTGCAAGAGCTCCTAAAGTTATTCATGTTCAGAGTAAGTTGGATGGCGTTGATGGTAGTAGTATTAAGGAAGATAAGAGTAAGTCTAATAATGGACAAAGTACTCATCAGGGGAAACGAGAATTTAGTTCTGAATTTATAGAAGAACAGATTGAAAAATTAAATAAGGTTATGTTTGGGACAGATAAACATTTTGAGTTTTCTGTTCATAAAAAAACAAATCAAATTTTGGTTAAAGTAGTGGATACTGAAACAAATGAAGTAATAAGGGAACTTCCACCAGAGAAAATTCTTGACATTGTTGCTAAAATGGAAGAGATGGTGGGAATGTTAGTAGATGAAAAAGGATAATGATAGGAGGTAGACTATGTCAAGTATAAATTTTTTAGGGTCTTATTCAGGGATAGACCAAACTATGGTAGATCAATTGATGGCTGCTGAAAAAATGCCTCTAGTAAGTATGAGCACAAAAGTGCAAGATTATGAAACTGAAAAAAATGCTTGGAAAGACATTAATACGAGAATGAATACTCTAAGCACTAAAATAGATGAGTTAAAAGATGAAGATTTATATACAGATAAAAAAGTTTCTAATAGTAGTTCGTCAGTAGCTAGTGCTTCTGTAGATAACGATGCTATTGAAGGAACTTATGAAATAGAAGTAACTAAAATTGCAAAGAGTACAACAATGGTAGGTACTAAAGTAAAGTCGCCAAATGAGAGTTTAAATCAGTCAGGAACATTAAAAATAGATGTTGATGGAACTGAAAAAGCTATATCTGTTGAAAATTTAGATTCATTAAATGATATTGTTACAAAAATAAATAATGATAGTGAGCTTAAGGCACTTGTAACAGCATCTGTTGTTGATTCAGAATTAGTTTTAACTAGTGTAGATGCAACAAAGGTAGCTACTTTTACTGATGATCAATCAAATGATATAGTTAATGCTGTGAAAAATGATTTAAACCAAGAAGGAACTTTAAGTATAAAAGTTGGAGATAATGAAGTAGAAACAATAGATATTACTACAACTGATTCGTTAAGTGATATCGTTGCAAGAATTAATGAAGAGTTAGATAATGTTTCAGCAACGATTATAGATTATCAATTAGTACTAAAAAGTAAGGGTTTTGGTGATGAAACAATAACTTTAACAGATGATAGTTCAGATAGTATAATTGATGCTATTGGTATGAAGGCTACAGAACAAATATCAGATGAAAATGTAGCAAGAAGAGGAAATAATAGCGAATTTACTGTAAATGGAATATCAGTAACTAGATCTTCAAATGAAATAAGTGATGTAGTAGACGGACTTACTTTCACATTAAAAGACGAAGGAACAACAACTCTAACAGTTTCTAATGATTATTCAGATTTAGAAAGTGCTATTGAAAGTTTTGTAAGTCAATACAATTCTACGTTATCTTTTATGCAGTCTAAATCAGCTTCAGGTGACCCAGATGTTGAAGGAAGTGCTGGTGATTTAGCAGGAGATTCATCTCTTCAAAGATTAATATCCAATTTAAGAACTTCAGTTTCAGATACAATATCAGGGATTACAACAAATTATAAATCAGCTTCAAGTTTAGGAATTACTACAGTTGATAATTATGGAACGCTTTCCTTTGATACAACAACATTTGAAGAAGCTATGGATGATAATGCAGAGGCAGTAAAAGAATTTTTCTATGGAAATGAAGATGATGGAATTACTGGATTTGCTGATAAACTAGATACTTTCTTAGAGTATTATACAGATGATTCAGATGGAATTATACAAAGTAAACAAACGAGTTTAGAAAGTATGATGGATACAGTTAATGATCAAATAGAGGCTTTCAATGATAGAATGGAAGCAAAAGAGGCATACTACATTAAGATATTTGCTGCATTAGACACATATATGGCGCAAGCAGAGACAACAACATCATATCTTACTTCACAATTTAGTTCTATGATATCTAGTGACAACTAAATTTTTAGATATTATAACTGTGAACTGTGAACTGTGCACTGTGAACTGTGAACTAGTATAAGTTAGTGTTTATAAAATAGATTTTTAAATTATCTCTACATAAAGAGTGGGGGGGAACCGTATGTATTACAACAATACTGCAAATGCATATAACACATATAAAAATAATCAAGTAAATACAGCTTCAAAGAAGCAATTATTACTGATGTTATATGATGGGGCAATAAAATTTTTGAGATTCGCAGTTATATCCATAGATAATAAAAATATAGAGGACTCTCATAAATATATAGTTAAAACAGAAGATATTTTGATTGAATTAATGTCGACTTTGAATTTTGAAGTCGGAGATATTTCCAAAGATTTGTATAATCTTTATGACTATATGAAAGACGAATTAATTAAAGCGAATATAAAAAAAGACAGAGAAAAAGTTCTAAGTGTAAAATCTATGCTAGAGGAGCTTAGAGAGACATGGGCTCAAATATAGATTACTTAAAAGAACTACTCTGGAAGTTAGATGATAATCTGAATAAATTAGATGAAGAAATAGATAAATTAAAGGATTTAAATCAAGAAGATCAATTTCAAAAGATATTTTCGTTGGTAGATAAAAAAGAAGAACTCTTGTTAGAGATTAAAAATAATATAGAAAAAGAAACTTTATTATCAAAAGAACTAGAAGAGTTACTGAGAGAAATATATTCAAAAGCTTTAATAGTTACAGAAAAAGAAATGAAATTTTATAGTGAAAATAAAATTAAAATCAAAAATATAATGCTGCAGATTAGAAAGAAAGATAAGGTTAATAATGAATATATGAAGAAGATTACAAATTCTTACTTCATTGACAAGAAAATTACATAATTAGCCTAAAAGCCCACTATTGTTAAGTTTATTAGAGAAATTTAACACTGGAGGGCTTTTTTTGTCTTTTTTTGCATTGACTAGTTATTATTAATGATTTATTATTAATTTATGTATAATTATTATTTAATCGTAGTTTTAAGTTGATTAAAAGTTGATTAAAAGTAATATAAATTTTAGAATAAACTATATTTTTATTCTTATTTTTATTATAATTAGAAAAAGAGGTCGATATTATGTCTAATATTGTAAATAACAATACATACGATTTGTTAAAAAGTTCCTTAGACGCAGTTAATTTAAGACAAAGTGTAATATCTAATAATATTTCCAATGTGAACACTCCAAATTTTAAAGCTAGTAGAGTCAGTTTTGAAGACAAACTTAAAGCTGCAATTGGTGAAGGGACATTAAGCTTAACGGGTAATAATGAAAAACACATTGGGACAGGTAATATAGAAAATATTGATGCAGAAGTTTTACAAGATAAAGATTTGAAAGTTAATGAAGATGGAAATAGTGTTGACATAGAAAAAGAAATGGTCGATATGGCGTCAAATCAGATTTTATATAATGCATTAGTACAACAAGTTAATAAAAAATTGTCGAATTTAAGCTATGTAGTTACAGGAGGTAGATAATTATGTCCATTTTTAGGAATATGGAAATAAGTTCAAGTGGATTGTCTGTAGATCGAATGAAAATGGAATTAATTTCTTCTAATATTGCTAATGAATCTACTACTGTAGATGAAAATGGAGATGTTTATAGAAGAAAAATACCAACATTTAAAGAAAAATTTAAAACTGTAATAGATGAACAAGGCAATCAAGATAGATTGGGTAGTGGGGTAGAAATAAAAGAAGTAGTTGAAGATGATTCTGATTTAAAAGTAGTTTATGAGCCAGATCATCCTGATGCTGATGAAAATGGATTTGTAACATACTCTAATGTGGATGTATTAGATGAAATAGTAGATATGATGAAAGCAACAAGGTCATATGAGGCAAATGTTACAGCCTTTAATTCAAGTAAAAGTATGCTACTTAAAGCTCTAGAAATCGGAAGATAAGAGGTGCTATTAAATGAAAATTGGAAATATAGAGAGTATTACTAATGCGCTGCCAGTAAGTAATTCAACAAAAGAAGAAGATTTTTCTTTTGGAAGTTTATTAAATGAGCAATTGCAAAATGTTAAAGACCTAGAAATAAAATCAGATGAACTTTCAGAAAAAATGGTAGCAGGTGAGGTGCAAGATATTCATAAAGTGATGATAGCTACAGAGGAAGCACAAATAGCTCTTCAACTTACAGTTCAAATAAGAAATAAAGTAATTGAAGCTTATCAAGAAGTCAGTAGAATGCAATTATAGAAGCGAGAGATACAGAAAGCTTACAAAAGGGGTTTAATGAATGGGTGTTTTGAAAGGGTTTACTGACAGAATTTCAAATGGATGGAAATCGTTGGACAAAGGCATGAAGGTGGTCATAGGAGGAGTTGGAGTTTCTGCAATTGTTTCTATGTTTATTTATTTTACTGTTTTTGCGGGTACAAATTATGAAACACTATATACTGATCTTAGCCTAACAGATTCTGCTAATATTGTAAGCCAGTTAGAGACTCTGAAAATTGAAAAATATAAATTAGAAGACAATGGTACAACAATACTTGTTGATGAAAAACAAATAGACAAGCTTAGATTGGATCTTGCAATGTCTGGTTCTTTGCCTAATAGTGGTTCTGGATACGAATTGTTCGATGACATAGGTATCATGGTTACCGATGAAGATAGAAAAATTATGTATCAACGTGCACTAGAGGGCGAACTTCAAAGGTCAATAGCATCTCTTCAAGAGATTAATAGCGCAAGAGTTCACCTAGTTTTAGCAGAAGATAGCCTTTTTAGTGATGAAGGAGACCCTGCATCGGCATCAATACTTTTAGATATTAAACAAGGTCAGACTCTGTCTACTGCTCAAGTAAAAGGAATAATATCGCTTGTATCAGGTGCTGTAAATAATTTATCGGAAGAAAACGTAAAAGTTTTAGACTCTGAATCAAATTTATTAAGTGCAGGTGTAATTGCTGGCAGTGAATACAATGATACTACAGCAGCAATGAACAAATTAGATTTAGAAAATACAAAAAATATGGAGATAGAATATAAAATAACAAATACGCTAGAAAAAACTTTTGGAGCAGGTAAGGCTGTTGTAAATGTTTCGGTTGAAATGGATATGGATACAGAAGAAAGTATAAGCAAAGATTATACTGGAGACCCTGTGGTAATAAGTGAACAAAAAAATTATGAGAGTATCGAAGAAACAGATACAGGGGAAAATCCATCTGACACAGGAGGATATATAGCTGACGATGATATTACATCAGATCCTAATACTCAATCCTATGATGTTATACGTAATTATGAAACAGGTGAGATAACTAGGACTGTAAAAAAAGCCGTTGGGACTATAGAAAAAATCTCTGCCAATATTATAATGGATGCTGAATTAACTGATGATGAAAAACAAACTATTAAAGACATTGTAATTGCATCAATAGGAGCAAGTGAGGCAAGAGGAGATGTTATTAATGTAGCAGGAATTCCTTTTGATACAACACTTCAGGATGCTATTCAAGATGATATAAACAGCGAAGTACCAGAGACAGGAGCTATGACAAGTATTTTAAATGCAGTATCAGTACCTGTTTTAATAGGGATTATAATTGGATTATTGCTAATTATATTAGTGCCAATAATATTACTTGTAAGACGTAGTAGAAATAAGAAAGAAAAGAATAGAGAAAAAGAGTTAGATAAAATTATTTTAGAAGGAACTCTTTCTACAGATGAAATCAAGCATAAGGAAATAGTAGATGAAGTGATCATAGATACTGGAAAAGTAAAAAGAACTATGCAGGATGAGATTAATAAATATGCCAGTGAAAACCCTAAAGAAGCAGCAGAGCTATTAAAATTGTGGCTCATAGAAGGGAGAGAAGCAAAAAATGAAAAATAATATTACAGGTATCAAAAAAGTTGCTACTCTTTTGATTGTTTTAGGGCCAGAAACTTCGGCAAAAATACTTAAAGAATTTCCAGATAACTTAATTGAAAGTATAATTACTGAAATAGGAAAAATAAGTTATGTTGGGGTAGAAGATAGAAAAAAAGTAGTTGAAGAATTTGGGCAAGTGTTGAATAAAAGACAATTTGTAAGTGCTGGTGGGAATAAATACGCTGAAGATGTATTAAATAAGGCGGTAGGTCAACAAAAAGCACAAAAACTTTTGAAAAATATGAAAAGTAGTTCTGGTGAGAAAAAACCATTTGAAATAGCGAGGAAAATAGAGGCAGATCAATTGATTAAAGTTCTATCAAAAGAGCAACCTCAAACAATTGCAATGGTTCTTTGTCACCTTCAAGCAGAAAAATCCGCAGCGGTATTATCTGGATTACCTGAATCTATTCAAAGTGAAGTTGCTGATAGAATTGCAAATATGAAGGCTGTATCGCCTATTGCTATGAAAAAATTGGAATATGCATTAGAAAAAAAACTTATTAGTGGAAGTTTTATGGAAAGCGATACAATAGGTGGAGTAGATGCACTTGTAAATATTCTGAATTCTGTAACTAGAACTACTGAAAAAAATATTTTAGATGGAATTAGTATTAAAAAACCAGAACTTAAAAATGAAATTAAAGCTAAATTATTTATATTTGAAGATATTAAACTTCTTGACAAAGGATCTATTCAAAAAGTTCTTAGAGAAGTATCAACAGGAGACATGGCACTAGCTATTAAAGGCGCGTCAGAAGAAGTAGTAAAATTGATTTATGAAAATATTTCGTCAAGAGCAAGTGAGGCCGTTAAGGAAGAAATAGAAATGATGGGTCCAGTAAAAGTTATTAAGGTTGAAGAAGCGCAGCAAAAAATTGTTGCTATTATTAGAAATCTAGAAAATAAAGGTGAAGTAATTATTAACAGAGGTGGAGACGATGGCACTATATACTAATATTATTAAAAAAAATACTGTTAATAATACAATAATAAAAAAGTATAGAGTAGAGGCCTTTGATACTTTAGAAATATTTTCTAAAGGATCTAATCCTGATGAAAAAGAAAAATTTTCATCTTCAGGAATAAATCGTGCCAAAGAAGAAGAAATTATAGAAAAGGCTTTAGAAGAAGCAGAACAAATAAAAAAAAGAGCTAGAACAGAGGGATATGAAGAAGGCTTTGAACAAGGTACATCTTTAGGCTATGAAGAGGGATACAATAAGGCTATGGAAGATGTACAAGCTCAGAAAGAAGGAGCAACAGAATTATTGTTGCAAGCTGAAAAGAAAAGAAAAGAGCAGTTGATTAATTTAGAAGATGAAATAATTGAGATGGCTATAATGATTGCTCAAAAGATAACTAAGATATCAATAGATGATAATGATAAAAAGATTATGCCAATGATTAAGTCAGTTCTTAATGAGTTAGTAAATAGAGAAAGAATGATTATAAGAGTCAATGCTGAAAATTTAGAAATTTTAAATAAAAATGAAGAAGAATTAAGAAAAATTTGTCCAAATGCCATTTTTACATTTCTTGAAGATAATTCATTAGATACAACTAATTGTATTATAGATAGTGAAATCGAACAAATAAATCTCGACACAAAATCTCAAATAGACAATATTATAAAAGAATTTTCTAAGGTAAGGTAGATAATATGGAAAGAAACTTTCTAGAAAAGTATAAAAAAGCTTTAGAAGATAAGAAGTTTTATGATTCATATGGCAAAGTAAAGGAAGTAATAGGGCTAACTATACAAGTGGAAGGTTTGAAATCATTTGTAGGGGAAGTTTGCCAGATTATTTTAAATAAAAATGAAATAATAGAAGCAGAAGTAGTTGGTTTTAAAGGCAATACAGCTTTATTAATGCCTTTAGGAAACCTTAGAGGTGTAAATTCAGGTGCACTTGTGAGGCCTACAGGAAAATCCTTATGTGTAAAAGTAGGGCCAGAATTATTGGGTAAGATTTTAGATGGTTTAGGCAATGTTATTGATGGTGAAAAACTTAATTTAAAAGATGAATACAATATATATAATGCACCTCCAAATCCATTAAAAAGAAAAAGAATTAAGGAAATAATGCCTACTGGGGTTAAAGCTATTGATGGACTTTTAACTTGTGGGGAGGGTCAGAGAATTGGTATATTTGCAGGTAGTGGAGTAGGTAAAAGTACACTCCTTGGAATGATGAGCAGATATTGCGAGTCAGATGTAAATGTAATTGCCCTAATTGGTGAAAGAGGAAGAGAGGTACTAGATTTTATTGAGAGTAATTTAGGGGAAGAAGGACTAAAGAAAACAATAGTTGTTTGTGCAACTTCAGACCAGCCGGCACTTATAAGATTAAAAGGGGCTTTCGTAGCTACTGCTATAGCAGAGTACTTTAGAGACCAGGGTAAAAAAGTTATGCTTATGATGGATTCAGTTACTAGATTTGCAATGGCGCAGAGAGAAGTTGGCCTTGCTATAGGGGAACCTCCTGCAACAAAGGGATATACACCATCTGTGTTTGCAATATTACCACAATTATTAGAAAGGTCAGGAACCTCTGATAAAGGTTCTATAACTGCTTTTTATACAGTGTTAGTTGAAGGCGATGACATGAATGAACCTATTGCAGACTCTGTTAGAGGTATTTTAGATGGACATATTATATTAACGAGAAAAATAGCAGAGAAAAATCATTTTCCTGCCATAGATGTACAAAAAAGCGTTAGTAGACTTATGAAAGAAATAGTTACAAAGCAGCATTATAGAGCAGCAAGTGAGCTGCGAGATAACTTAGCTACCTATGAGAAGGCAGAGGATTTAATAAATCTCGGTGCTTATAAAAAGGGAAGTAATATTAAAATAGATAGAGCAGTTAAATTAAATACTGAAATAGAAAAATTTTTACAACAGACTGTTGAAGAAAGAATACATTATGAGGAAGTTGTCCAAAATATCACTAAAATATTTCAATAGGAGACTAATATGAAAAAATTTGAATATTCATTGCAAAGTGTTTTGAAATATAAAGAAGATAAAGAGGATAGTGTAAAAGAAGTTTTTTTGAAGCTTAATAATAAAGTTAAAGAACAAGAAGAAATTTTGGAGAGTTTAAATATTCAATTAGAAGAAAGTTGTGTGCAACTTCACAATAAAACAAACTTAACTACAATAAACTTAAAGAATTGTTATTCTTATATGTACACACTGCAGGACAAAGTAGATAAACAAGAAAAATTAGTAAAACAATATAAAGAAAAGTTAGAAGAGATAAGGAAGAAATTGATAATAGCTCAAAAAGAAAGAAAAACAATAGAAGTTTTAAAAGAAAAGGAATATGATTCCTATAAAAAAGAAATAGAAAAAGAAGAACAAAAGCTTAATGATGAATTAGGCCTATATGCTTACTTAAGAAAAGCTACTATTTAAAACAAATTTGCAATTTATATATTAAAACAAATTTGCAATGTGCAATTTGCAATTTGCAATTATGGATGATTTTGCTACGCAAAATCTTTAACAACTGTGAACTATGCACTGTGCACTTTGAACTATACCCATGAAAGGGGGTGAAAAAAATGGAAGTAATGGCAGCAATAAATGCACAATTAGGGAGTAAAAACAGTAAAAGTAATGATGTTAAGATAGAAAGTGGAGATTGTAAGTTTTCAGATTTGATGAGTGGAATTTTTAAGAGTGAAGAGATTCAAGATACTAAAAGTGTAAAAGTTGAAGGAGATACATCACAGGGAGATTCAAGTTTTATATTTAACTTAGATGTTGAAGATAAAAAAGGAAATGAGGATAAAATTGATGAAACTAAATCTTTAGATGATTATATTGAAGATGATACATTAAATTTAGCCTCGTTACAATATGAATTTAACAGCACACAAAAACTAATTGAAATATCTCAAGAAGTAATGAAAATCACAGAAAAATCAAGCGAAATAACACAAAAAATGAGTGGAAGTTCAAAACAAACAATGATCCAAGGGTTAAGTTCAATAATGCAAGAAAGCAATACCCTAACTGGAGATACAATCGTAACAACTCACAAAACAAATATACTAAATCAACATGCAAGTATAGTAGCTAAGCAAAATAATACAGTAGAAAACTACTATATTAACCTAAATAATAGTGTTGTAGGTAATGAAATAGCGCAGCTAGATTCTGTGAAAAGTGAACTTCAAAATATACTTACTGAGATAAGCAATCTTGACCAAAACAGTGAAACTATACTTTTAAAAGAAGTTGAAAATTCAATAAAGGATATTATTTCACAAATAGGTAACTATGAAAAAATAGACACTAACAAAGATGTAAAACAAGACTCAAAACAATATTTGGAATATGAGGTAAGCCTGTCAAGTCAAGTAGTGAATAAACAAATTAACGAAGAAATTGGCAATAAAATTAATTATTTACAGGATGATATAGATAACTTAGTCAGCAATGTGGCTGAATTTATTGGTATGAAAAATGATATCACTGATCCTAAAATACAAGAGATAATAAATGTATTACAAGGTAATCCTGAAAATAGTATTTCTAATACAAAAGAAGATCAGAATGCGTATGATACTATTAAAAACTTACAAAGCAGAGGACAAAATAAAATTGAATTCAAACAGAATATTGCTATGGATGTTAACCACAATGAGCAGAAAAATCAAGAAGTAAATAATTATAAAAACGAGTTTACTGTGTTAAATGAGACTAACTATGATAATGAGGTTAATCAAGTTAAAATTGTGGAAGAGAAATTAATAAGTGTCATAAAAGAGCTGAAAGTTATCCAGACTAATTTATCTACTATACAAAATGAAGAAACAATTACTAAGTATAATAGTGCTACTACCGTAAATCAACAATATGAAGCAATTGTCGATTTAAGTAGAGTAAATAGGATATTTAATCTGCAAAATGATACAATAGAAATTGATTCTCAAAAAAGCATATCAAAAGAAAAAGATGCAACTGATAGTAACTCTGTAGATAAAATTTTAAATTTTAATTTTGATGAAAACAATGAAGAGATCAAATTTATAGACAAGACTCTAAATAATACATTCACTAAGTCAGAAAATCTAAAGTTAAATAATTTGTCATTTATAGCTAAAGATGAATCTACTAAAGATAATTTAACAGAGATTAGTGATAAAGATAAACCACAAGTGGATAATATCAAAAGTACACTGCAAAATTTAAATATCTTTAACACTACAGCGCAAGGTAACAGTAATGATTTAACAATAAGTAATATAAATACAACAGCAGAAGTTCAAATTGAAAACTTTGATGAGGTAATTAAGGAGTTAGAAATAAAAACTGATGGAATAAAAAACAATGAAGAGATGACAATGTCAGTAAAATTGAAGCCACAAGAGTTAGGTGAGCTAAATATACAAATAGAAAAAAAAGACAACGAAATGATAGCAAAAATAATAGTCAGCTCAAATGAAACAAAGGAACTTATTCAAAAGAATATGCATCTTATTAAGACATCTCTAGAGAATGCCAATGTAAAAATAATAGAAGTTAATGTAAATGATAAGACTAGTTATGCTAATAATTTTTCTTTTAATTCTCAAAATGGAGAGAATAGCAGAAATAATGATTTCTATAACGAAGAAAATGGAAATGGTACAAACTCTAGTAATGAAAATATTGAAGAACTTTATACAGAGGATGACAAAAAAACACTTAGCAAATCAGCTACAATGTATTATGATAACAAAATAAATATATTAACATAGGAGGATCAAAATGGCAGTAAGTTCAATCAGTAACTATGATATTAGTCAATTAGGCCAAAGTTCAGAATTGACTCAGAAAAGTTTAGGGAAAGATGATTTTTTGAAGATATTAACTGCTCAACTTCAATATCAAGACCCTATGGAATCAATGGATAACAGTGAATATATAGCACAAATGGCACAGTTCAGTTCTTTAGAGCAAATGCAAAATTTAAGTGATAATCTTATGACTTTAATTAGCCTTCAAAACACACAATTAGGAGCATCTCTTATTGGAAAAGAAGTAAAAGTATCTAGAGATGGAGAAATTTATTCTGGAATTGTAAGTAAAACCAGTAATTTAGATAGTGAATTGACAATGACAATAGACGGCAAACAATTTAATGTAAGTGAAATAGAAGAGATAATTGGGCAGTAGCTAAGGTAGGTGAAATTTTGAGCTTTAAAGTTAATAATGATTTTTATAATAATTTAAACAAACAAAATAATAGTAAAAGAGTTGGAACGAATAAAACTTCTTTTGAGGACATGCTCCAAAAGCAAATTAATAGAGATTCATTAAAGAACAAGGATTTTAATGTTAACAAAGCAAATGGTAGTGATATAAAAATATCAAAACATGCTCAGAGAAGGCTTGATAGCAGAAATATAGAATTAACTTCAAAGGATATGACATCCTTAAGCAATGCTATGGATAAAGCAAAAGACAAAGGCGCAGAAGAAAGTTTATTAATTTATAAAAATTTAGCTTTTGTATCTAATATTTCAAGCAAAACAATAATCACAACTATGGAAATAGACGGAGGAGAAGGGAATATATTTACCAATATTGATAGTGCAGTTTTTGTAAAATAAAAAAATGGCTGGACCCTAACGGGAAGCCTCCTCACTGTGGAATGATAGAAGCGGTGAAATAAAACTAAAAAACTTTAGGAGGATTTTAATATGTTAAGATCGTTATATTCAGGTGTAAGTGGTATGAAGAGTAATCAGGTAAAGATGGATGTTATAGGTAACAATATAGCAAATGTAAATACAACAGCTTTTAAATCAAGTAGGGTTAAATTTCAAGAAACATTAAGTAATACTATGTCTACAGCACTAGGACCGGATACATCAGGTAAAGGTGCTAAAAACCCTAAACAGGTAGGACTAGGAACTACAGTAAGTTCTATAGATACTTTAATGACAGATGGAGTTCATGAACCTACAGGAAGAGAATTAGACTTTGCTATTGAAAATGAAGGATTTTTCGTAACTTCTGCTGATATAGATGGTAATTCAGCTCCTGACGCAGTTAGTTTTACTAGAGATGGTTGTTTTTACAGAGATTCTTATGGGACACTTGTAAATTCATCAGGTAATAAAGTAATGGGATATCCAGCTATAGATGCTAATACTGTATTAGATGGTGTTACAAATATTGATGTAACAGGTACAGGAACTCCTTCAACTACCCTTATAGCAGAATTAACAAGTGTTATTAATGATGCATTATCTGTTGCAGAAACTATTCAAAAGGAAGTTGAAAATGATGCGACACAAAATGCTACTGCACAAACAGCTATTGATGATTTAAAAGCAATCTCCTTAACTGCTACATCAACATATACCAATTTGAGTGATGCTAAAACTGCAGCGATAACTGCGGCAACCAGTATACAAAGTATTGCAAAATCACTTGCCGATGGTTCTGGTCAAGCAATTCAAGACTTTGGTTCAGACAATTTAAGAACATTAGAAATTCCTACGACTTTTGTAAGAGATGATGAAACAGGGCTGTTAATAAAAGACTCAGATACAGGTAAATATGAGAGTGTTGCAATAGGTACAAATCAAACAGAGGTAACACTAGATACTTTCAACGTAGATGCCTCAGGTCAAATAACTGCAATTTGTAGTGATCAAAATAGTTACAAGATAGGAAGACTTGCAGTAGCTAAATTTAAAAATAGAGAAGGTTTAACTAAAGAAGGTTCAAACTCATATGGTAAAACAGCCAACTCAGGAGATCCGGAATATGGAGTAGCAGGAGAGGATTCTTTTGGAACAATAACACAAGGGGCACTAGAAGTATCAAACGTTGACTTAGCAAATCAATTCACAGATATGATTATTACTAGTAGAGCTTATCAAGCAAATTCTAGATCGATAACAACTTCAGATGAAATGCTCCAAGAATTACTAAACTTGAAGAGATAATTAAATTAACATAAAAGTGGGGGGATTCGTTTGAAGAATAGTTTGACAGCCATGGCAGGATTATTCCTAGGTTTTACACTTATCATTGTATCTATAATTGCATCTGGAGATATAAGGGGATTTATAAGTGTTTCATCCTTTATGATTACAATAGGTGGTTCTTTTATGGCTTTGATTATTAGTGAACCGATGGATAATATAAAAAAAATGCCGGCGGTACTTAAAGTAGCTTTTTCTGAAAGTACACAAAGTAAATCGGAGCTAATAGATCTTTTTATAGAATTAGCTAAAAAGGCTAAAAAAGAAGGCTTTAACTCTTTAGAGAATAGTCTTGAAGAGGTAAATGATAAATTTCTTAAAAAAGGTGTATTAATGGTTGTCGATGCAATGGATGTAGAGTTGATAAAAGAAATATTAAATTTAGAGATTGAGGTAGCAGAAGAAAGACATAATGAGGGCCAAAGACTGTTTAGTAAATGGGGCGAATATGCCCCAGCCTTTGGTATGATTGGTACTATAGTAGGTCTCATAAATATGCTAGCAGACCTACAAGATGCAGCAGCAATTGGTGTAGGTATGGCAGTTGCTTTAGTTACTACTTTTTATGGTGCTTTATTTGCTAATTTAATGTTATTACCTATAGCAAGTAACTTAGAAAATAAAGCAAATCAAGAAGCAATCATGTGTTCAATGATGATTGACGGTATTCTTTCTATTCAAGAAGGTTTAAACCCTATGGTTATAGAAGAAAAGCTTACAACATATTTGACGCCTAAAGAAAGATTGGATAGAAATCAAGGAAGTAAATTTAAGGTGGATTTAGAAAATGCGTAAGAAGAAGAAAAAACAATCGAGTGGTTCACCACTATGGATGGCTACTTTTTCGGATTTAATGACGCTGTTACTTACATTTTTTATTTTACTTTATTCTATATCTAATGTTGATCAAAATAAATTTATTGATGTTGCAAATGGATTAAGAGATATATTAACTAATAATAGTAACTCAGTTATAGAAATGGTAGAAACTGTTGAAATTCCAGATGCAGAAAATGAAATAGAAGAGAACGTAGATCAAGAGGAAGATGAAGAGTTGTCGGAAGAAGAGGAAATATTTCAAGATCTTAAAGTTATCATTGACCAATATGTTCAAACAGAGGGATTGACAGAAAGCGTAGAAGTTAGTATTAGTGAAATAGGAGTACATATTGATATAAAAGATAAACTTTTCTTTGAGGAAGGTAAAGCAGATCTAAAAGAGGATGCTTTTGGAATATTGGATAAAATAAGTCAAAAAATAATTGAGCTACCTAATAATATTATGGTAGAAGGTCATACAGATAATATTCCTATACATACTGTTGAGTTTGATAGTAACTGGGAGTTGTCGGCTGCAAGGGCTATAAATGTTATCAGATATTTTGCGGAGAAAAAAGGGGTAGATCCTAGTAGAATGAGGGCGGTAGGATATGGTGAATATAATCCGAAAGTACCTAACACTTCTGATGAAAATAGACAACTCAATAGAAGGGTCAATATAGTTGTTCAGTATTTAGAACATAATACAGAAAATTAGTAAAAAGGCAGGATTAGAATGGAAGAGAAAAATATAAAAAAGAAAAGTAAAAAGAAACTTATAATAATATTACTAGTAGTATTATTATTGGCTTGTATAGGAGGTACTTTTGCATTTTTTAAAGTAACAGGAAGAGAATTACCTTTCTTTACAGAAGAAGAACAAGTGGAAAGTGTAGTATCTCTGCAACAATTTATTGTAAATTTGAAAACTAGTGATTCTAAAAATAGTTATCTTAAGGTGACGGTCGTTCTAGGCTATATGGAAGAAAATGCAAATTTAACAATAGATGAAAATACAGAAAAAATAAGAGATAGAATAATTGAAATACTTAGAACTAAGTCAACAACGGAGTTTGAAGAGGATGATGCAACTCTTGTTTTAAAAGCAGATATCAAAAACAGTATAAATGAATTACTAGGAGAGCCATTAATTACAAGTATATATTTTAATGATTTTATGATTCAATAGAAGCAGTTATTAGAAATAATGGTAGAAAAGAGGATATCTAAATGGCACGAGATTTTAATTTCATTTCTTCAATTTTTCAAATGATATTTGCATTAATTATTGTACTTTTAATCATTTATTGTGTTTCAAAGATAGGTGGAAAGTATACTAATAAATCTGTTAAAAAAAATCTTAAAATTTTAGATAGACTTCCACTTTCTAATAAGAGCAGTGTATGTGTAGTCAAGGTAGGGGAAGAGGTTTTACTACTAGGAGTAACTGAAAATAATATCAATGTATTAGATAAACTTCCAGATAATTTTGTAGAGAGTTATTTGTCAGACGAAACATCTAATAGATTAAATTTTAATAAACATGATAGTGCTACTGTAATGCAGGAATTTATTAATAAGGGAATAGCTAAATTCAGGAAGGATAATAAATGATATGAAAAAAAAGATTACAATTTTCGGGCTGGCTTTATTTTCATTGATTATGTTTTTAAATATAACGGCTTTTGCTGAACCAATTCCAATTCCCAATATAGGCATTGATATAGGGCAATCTTCATCACCTAGTGAAACCATGGATAGTATAAACCTATTGGTTTTACTTACAGTGTTAACATTAGCTCCTTCAATATTGATTTTGATGACTTCCTTTACTAGAATAATTGTTGTGTTTTCTTTTTTAAGAAGTGCACTTGGAACCCAACAAAGTCCACCGAATCAAATTTTAATTGGACTCGCAATGTTTTTAACATTTTTTATTATGGCACCTGTTTATAATGATGTAATGGCGGGGGCAGTGAACCCCTATTTAGAGGAAACTATAACCCAAGAAGAGGCCATAGAAATTGGGTCCAAACCAATAAAAGAATTTATGCTAAAACAGACTAGAGAAAAAGATTTAGCACTTTTTATCGAACTTTCAAACACAGATATACCTGATGAAGCTATGGATATGGGGTTTGAAATAATAGTTCCAGCCTTTGTTATTAGTGAACTTAAAACTGCATTTCAAATTGGATTTTTAATATTTATACCTTTTGTTGTTATAGATATGGTTGTAGCAAGTATTTTGATGTCCATGGGTATGTTTATGTTATCGCCTGTTATGATATCATTGCCATTTAAAATTCTTTTGTTTGTAATGGTTGATGGATGGCATCTGATAGTTAAGTCTTTAGTTGAAAGTTTTATTTAGGGGGCTAATCATGAGTGAGACAATGGCATTAGATATTTTGAAGGATGCATTTTTTACTATAGCTAAAGTTGCAGGTCCAATTTTGATAATAGCTTTATTAGTAGGTCTTATTATTAGTATTGTTCAGGCTACTACACAGATACAAGAGCAGACGCTTACTTTTGTACCAAAGATTTTAGCTGTATTTTTAGCTCTTATTATTTTCGGTAATTATATGTTAAATACAATGATTGGCTTTTTTACAAGAACTATGGGAAATATATCAAATATATTACGGTAGGTGCTTATGGTAGCCTTAAATTTTACTGCGTTTGTGTTAATATTAGTGCGAGTTACGTCTATGTTTATAACTACACCATTATTGAGTATAAAAGGGATTCCAAATACCCTTAAAATTATGTTTTGTATTGTACTTTCCTATATTATGTATTTTAGTGTTGCGCCTACTGATGTGCTAGTAGAGATAGGTACACCAATGCTTGTTGTTTTACTGATAAAAGAAGCACTTGTAGGTCTCTTTATCGGGATGCTTGTAAATATTATTTTTATGTCTATTCAAATGGCGGGTCAATTTATTGATATGCAAGGAGGTCTTGCATCGGCAGCACTGCTAGAGCCAAATTCAAAAAATAGCTTATCTATTTATGGAAGAATTTATTTCAATTTAGCTTTAGTATTATATTTTATTTTCAATGGACATCATTATCTTATTATCGGTTTAGAAAAAAGTTTTGAAATAATAAATATTTATGATTACACTGTTAACTTTGCTGGATTAATTGACGCAGTGGATATAGTAAATCAAAGTTTTGTTATTGCAGTTCAAATAGCAGCACCTATGCTTTTGGTTTTTGTAATATCTGATTTAGTTTTAGGGATAATGTCAAGAACTGTTCCTTCTCTTAATGTATTGATATTAGGAATGCCACTAAAGGTTTTAGCAGGAATACTTACTTTTATAGTAATAAGCCCGATTATAATTAAACTAATTTCAGGAGTATTAGATATTATTCCAGATAGTATGGAGAATATTATTAAATTTATGTCATAGTAAAACAGGGTGGAGTATTTGGGATATAACGATTTATTATTTTTAAATATAATAAGTTTAATTATTGGAATATTATTTTTCAATATTTTTTTAAATAGCATAAAAGTTGAGTCGATTGATTTTAGAGGAAATATAGCGGTAAAAAGAAAACTCAGTATTAATTTTATGTTTATGGCTGATGATAAAACAGAAGACCCAACTCCAAAAAAACTTGAAGATGCTAGAAAAAAGGGCCAAATAGCGAAGTCACAGGATTTGAACTCTGCACTACAATTATTCATATTTACGCTAGTTGCATCTTCGCTCGGAAATTATATTTATAATGGAATATACTCATTTTTCAAATCAGGATTTCGAGTAGATTATAACATGAGTTTCTCTAATAACAATGTAAATGTATTTTTAAAAAGCAATATACTTAGTTTTATAAGTATTATATTTCCAGTTTTCGGAGTTTTGTTTTTGGCAGCTCTAGTCATAAATCTAGCGCAAACAAAATTCAATTATTCTTTGCATCCGATAAAACCTGATTTTAAGAAGCTAAATCCCATTGAGGGATTTAAAAAAATATTTTCAAAAAAAGCACTTTTTGGGTTACTTAAAAATCTAGCTAAATTAGCTCTTGTAACTTATATATCTTATAGTTTTATAAAGGATAATATTTTTGAAATTCAAGGGATAGCCCTTACATCAGTTTACAATTTTTATACGTATTTAGGCGATATTCTAGGAGGATTTATCTCTAGAGTTGCTACTATTTTAGTAATTATCGGAATCATAGATTTTGTTTATCAAAAGTATGATTTCAAGAAAAGCTTAAAAATGACAAAACATGAAGTTAAAGAAGAGTATAAAGAAGTAGAAGGTGACCCTATAATTAAGTCACAAAGAAAGCAAAAACAAAAACAATTAGCTATGAATAGGATGATGGCGGATGTTGAAAAGGCAGATGCGGTTATTGTCAATCCAACACATATATCCGTTGCAATTAGGTATGATGAAAAAGAAGAAAGCGCACCTAGGGTTTTAGCAAAGGGTGCTGACAATATAGCTTTAAAAATTAGAACTATAGCAAAGGAAAAAAACATACCAATAGTAGAAAATAAACCTCTTGCGAGGTTATTATATAAAAAAGTAAAAGTAGGTCAGCAAGTTCCAGTAGAGTATTATGGAGCATTAGCTGAAATATTAGCGTTTGTTTATAAATTAGAGCAGAAGAAAAAAAGTTTTTATAAATCTAGAAAAAGGATGTAGGTGAGCGTGTTGCAAAAAAATACTAAGCCGAATAGAATTATTAATAATATGGATACCATAGCAGCCTTTGGAGTAATGGGGATTATTGCGATTATAATATTACCAATCAACCCAGCAGTTCTAGATATACTATTAGTGTTTAATATTACTTTTGCACTTATAATTTTTATACTAAGTATGTTTACAACTAGTATTTTGGAGTTTTCAGTATTTCCAACACTACTGCTTATAACAACATTATTTAGGTTATCACTCAATATTTCATCTACAAGACTTATATTAAGTGAGGGAAATGCAGGCTCGGTAATACAAGCTTTTGGTAATTTTGTAACCGGTGGTAATTATATAGTTGGTGCAGTTATTTTTATTATAATAGTAGTTATACAGTTTGTAGTTATAACAAGTGGTGCTAGTAGAGTTGCTGAGGTTGGAGCGAGGTTTACCCTTGATGCTATGCCTGGAAAGCAAATGAGTATAGATGCTGATTTAAATGCAGGAGTAATTAATGATATTCAGGCGAAGAAAAGAAGAGAAGACCTTCAAAAAGAAACAGATTTTTATGGCTCAATGGATGGTGCAAGTAAATTTGTTAAGGGAGATGCCATAGCTGGTATTATAATTGTAATCATTAACTTTGTTGGTGGTATAGCAATATTTTCACTTCAGAAAGGTTACAGTATAACAGAGGCCCTTGAAATATTTGGCATACTAACAATTGGTGATGGCCTTGTAGGGCAAATACCAGCCTTACTAATTTCTACTGCAACTGGTATATTGTTAACACGCTCAAATTCCACTTTTAATTTTGGTACGGAATTAAGCAAACAGCTTTTTGCTATGTGGAAGGTAATTTCAATCGTTGCGGTTATATTGTTTATAATAGGTACAGTACCTGCTTTCCCTACGCCTCCGTTTTATATTATGGCAATAATAATGACAGCAATAGCGTTCTTATTATATCAAGATCAAAAAAATAAAGTAGTAGAAGATGTAAAAGAGATGAAAACTGAAGAAATTGAAGAAGTACCTTCTGAGGTAAAAGTAGATCAATTTGAATCTCTAGAAATAGAAATATCTTATGATTTAATACCTCTAGTAGATAAAGATTCAGGGGGAGATTTAGTTCAAAGAATTTCTTCTATGAGAAGACAGATTGCAAATGAATTGGGATTAGTAATAAGACCCATTAGAATTAGAGATAATTTGATGCTTTCACATCATGAGTATTCAATTAAAATAAGAGGAATTGAAGTAGCTAAGGGTACCATTATTCATAACAACCTTTTGGTAATGGACCCAGGTAGCGATAGTATAGATATGAAAGGAATAGAAACTGTTGAGCCAGCCTTTGGTTTGCCAGCTTTGTGGATAGATGAGAAGCAAAAGGATATGGCTGAGATGAAGGGTTATACTGTTGTTGATCCTGTAACAGTTTTAATAACACACCTTAAAGAGATTATTAAATTGCATAGTTATGAACTTATTACAAGGCAAGATGTCAAAGAACTTGTGGAAAATGTAAAAGAAGAAAATGGTGCAGTTGTGGAAGAACTAATACCTGATTTACTAAGTTTAGGTGAAGTTCAGAAGATACTGCAAAATCTACTTAGAGAAAAAGTATCAATAAGAGATATGGTTACTATTCTTGAAACTTTAGCAGATTATGCTGTAAATACAAAGGATATCGAGTTGTTAACTGAATATGTTAGATATAAGTTAGGTAGAAGTATTGTGATGGAGTATTTAGATAATGATCAAAAATTAAATGTTATTACAATTCAACCTCAGTTAGAAAAGCTATTAGGAGATAATATTCAAAAATCTATTCAGGGATCTTTCCCTGCAATAGATCCTAACACTAATACGAAAATACTTCAAAAGATACACAGTAATATAGAAGTTTTGGCTATGCAAGGAAAAGAGGCAGTTATTTTAGCTTCACCAAAAGTTAGGCCTGCCTTTAAGAAAATGATTGAGATGGCTTTCCCTAAAGTACCTGTTATTTCGCTAAATGAAATACCTAATAACATTGATATAGAAGCAGTTGGGATGGTGAAATTGGATGATAGTTAAAAGGTACGTTGTTAGTAACATGCAAGAGGCAATGATTAGGATAAAGATGGACCTCGGCGATGATGCTGTAATTATAAGCGATAGATATATTGATGAAGGTGGGTTACTTAAATTTTTTAAAAAGAAAAAAAGAGAAGTAATTGCAGCTATAGATGACCAAGCAATTGATGAAGAAGTTCAAATAATAGAAACAGAAGAAACAGAAGAAATAGAGAAAATAGAAGAAAAACAAAAAAAAGAAGAAAAACAAAATTTAAGATTGAATTTTGATATGGAAGAATTATTTGAAAACATAGATATCAATAAAGATGTTCAAAAGGATTTTTATAATTATTGTAGAATTAATGGATTAAAAGAAAAAGATGTAAATAAATTTGTCCTAAATGAGTTTTTATGGGAACAAGTTAAGAATAATGTTGAAATAAATGAGAACTTAGAAAATAAAATAGTATCATTTATAGGACCTACAGGAGTTGGAAAAACAACTACTATTGCAAAAATTGCAGCAAAAGAGTCTATAGGAAATAATAAAAAAGTAGCTTTAATTACAATAGATACCTATAGAATTGGGGCAGTAGAACAACTTAAAACTTATGCAGATATTTTAAATATACCTCTTGAAGTAGTTATAAAAAAAGAAGATATGCAAAAGGCTCTTAAAAAATTTTCAACTTACGACTTGGTGTTAATTGATTCAACTGGCAGAAGTTATAAAAATGGAGAGCAAATTGATGAACTTAAGGAATATATAAGTGGCATTGTAAATATGAGCACATATTTAGTTATTAGTCTAACAACAAAATATAGGGATGTAAAAGCTATAATTGATAGCTATAGCACTGTTGGGTTTGATAAGTATATACTTACCAAAATTGATGAAAGCTCTGGCTATGGAAATATACTAAATATAGCTAGATACATACATAAGCCACTATCTTATATTTGTACTGGACAAAATGTACCTGATGATATTGAAAGAGCAAATATTGATAAACTTTTTTATTATATCTGGGGAGAGATTAGAGTATGATAGACCAAGCGCAAAACTTAAGGGAAATGGTTTTTTCAAAGGATAAGTTAGCAAAACCTAGTGAAAATAAGATACTTATATATACTATTGCTAGTGGAAAAGGTGGAGTTGGTAAGAGTAATTTTACTTTAAATTTAGCTATAGGTATGCAAAATAGAGGAAGAAGTGTTTTAATAATAGATGCCGATTATGGTATGGCAAATATAAATGTATTACTTGGAGTGAGAGCTAAAAAAACGCTCTATGATGTGATTAATAAGAATATACCTCTTAAAGAAGTAATAATAGAAAGTACATCTGGAATAAAGATAATTTCAGGCGGTTCAGGACTGTTAGAAATGGCAGAAATGGGTGGAACTAGGCAGCGAAAACTGTTGAATGACTTGTCTCAATTAGAAGGAATTGATACTATATTAGTTGATACTAGCGCTGGTGTATCTAAAAGTTTACTATCGTTTATATCTTTTTCACAAGATATGATTTTAGTTACAACACCTGAGCCCACTTCATTAGCGGATGCTTATAGCTTGATTAAAATTGTTAATAGAATGAAAGTAAAAGATAGTATCAAAGTAGTTGTTAACAAAGTTAGTAATGAAGAGGATTCCATAAAATCTTTTGAAAAATTAGAGAGAGTTGCAGCTAATTTTTTAAGTATAAGATTAGATGAAATTGGATTTATTATTGAAGACAAAAAAGTAAAAGAAGCAGTAATGGGACAAAACCCTTTTATTATCGAGTATCCTAAGTGCATGGCTAGTAAAAATATAAATAATATTATTGATACTTTATTATCTCAGAATAGTGATGATAAAGGCATAAATTCTATGAAACAGTTAATAAATAGAATGATTAAAGTATTCTCATAAAGAAAATTAGGTGATCTTATTGAAAGAAGAGTATAAAATTGAAAATATAAGTAGAGACGAAATGATAACTCAAAATCTATCTCTTGTTCATAAGATTGCAAGAGGTGTAAAATTAAATAATAATATGAGTCTTACGCAAGAAGATTTATATAGTGTTGGTATTATCGGACTTATGGAAGCAGTTGATAAATATGATAAGAGTAAAAATGCTGCTTTTGCTACTTTTGCTACTTTGAGAATACGAGGGGCAATGATTGATGAAATAAGAAAACACTCAAATATTTCTAGGGGCAAAGTTAAAAAAATAAATGAATATAATGCAGCACTTAACTATCTAAGACAGAAACTTTTAAGAGAACCTTATGATAAAGAAGTAAGTGATTATATGCAAATTAGTCTTGATGAATTAGATAGTATAAAAAATATTGCTGGAGATATTGCTATAAATTATTTGGACAAAAAGATATCAGGAGATTCAGAAGGTGAAAATACTTTAAAAGACTTATTAGTAGATAGAAAAGGAGTTTCACCTGAAGATGAATATTTATTAAAAGAAAAAAATATTTTATTAGTTAAAGCGTTAGATAGTTTGCAGGAAAGAGAAAGAATTATTTTAAATTTGATTTATAAAGAAGAATTAGCCCTTAAAGAAATAGCATATGTTATGGATATTTCTATATCTAGAGTATCTCAAATTCATGGTAGAGCTCTAAAAAAATTAAAAGTATATTTAGAAGAAAGTTTATAATACTTTAGGAGAAAAATAATGGTATATTTAATGCTAGTAGTTGGTGTATGTATTTCTGCTTATGGAATAGTTCTAATAAAAAAAGAAATGAAAGAAAGAGAATTAATTTCTGAGGAAAAAGAAGAAGTAATTTTTAATGAAGAAGATATTTATAATGAAGAAGATTTATATGAAAATGAAGATGTTTATGTAGATGGATATGCTAAAGTGGAAAATGATAATGATAAAGAAGTAGAAAATAATAAAGATTTTAATGAAATAATTAAAGAAAAGATGAGCAGCATAGATGTTCAATATGACAAAGAAAAAGATGAAAAAATATACGACAAACTTAATAAAATAGAAGAAATGTTGAAGCCTGTTATGGATACTTCAGATAGAGAGAAGAAACTATTGCTCTTTGAGAAAGAGCTAATAAAAAGAGAAAGAGCCATTAAAAGAAATGAAACAAGAATAGACAAATTAGTTGAAGCAAAGATGAAGACTATATCTAAGACAAAAGGTGTAACTACAAAAAAGATAGTTACAGCTTCAGGAGATACCTCAGAAATGAAAAGTAGGAAAACTCCAACAGCAACAGGGATGAAAAGAAGTTCAACGGTATCAAATAGTAGTCAAATATTAAAGGATAAATTGAATGTGCAGAATGAAAATGATAAAAATACAATTATACAAAAGATAAATGCATTAGAAGAGGAAGGCAAAAGCCTTGAAGATATAGCTTCTCAATTATCATTAGGCAAAGGGGAGGTTTTATTATTAAGAAGTATACAGAGGCAATAATAAAAATATTTTCACCTAAAATGATTCTAGGAATAGGTTTAGGAATAGTAATTACATCATTAATTTTAATTCCATCCTATAAAACTTATGATGATAGTTATATTGAGAAAAGGGCTAAAGCTATGGGTATGATTTATGAAGACCAAGTTAAGGTAATAGATACTAGTGAGGTGTTGGATAAATGATAAGAGGACTCGAAACGTCAAGATCAGCAATGAAATATCTGCAAAAAAAACAAGAAGTTGTGGGGAATAACATAGCTAATACAGGAACTACGGGCTTTAAAGAACAGATAGCAATAGCAAATACTAAGGAAGAAATGAACATAATTAATAGAAGAACAGGAGAACAAGTAGGTACAATAAATCCTGGGATAAATATTGAGGATATATATGAGATATCTTCTCAAGGAATTTTTGAAGATACAGGAATAGATACAGACTTTGCAATTTTAGGAGAAGGATATTTTACTTTAGAAAAAAATGATGGTTCATATGTATATACTAGAAATGGAAACTTCAATTTTGATGCAAATGGTAAATTAGTAAATGAAAATGGATATTCTGTAATTGCAAAGAATACAAATACAGGGGCAAATTCATATATTTATTCAGGTGATGATGATATTAGTGTTACTCCTGAAGGAATTATGAAAAATACAGATACAGATGGATTGAAATTTAACGTTGTTAAATTTGATGATGTTCAGCTACTAGCAAGAGCTGGAGAAAGTTTATATACAGCAGAAGATGTACAACCTATTGAAGATAACGATAGTTATATAAAACAATTTTCATTAGAGAATTCAAATGTTGATATGACTGGCCAAATGATAAAGATGATAGAAGTAAGTAGGGAATACTCTGCTAATCAAAGAGTTTTGAAATCTACTGACGATACACTTCAGAAGGCGGTTAATGAGCTAGGAAGCCTTAAGTAAAAGATAATGCACAATGCACGATGCACAATGCACAATGCACAATGCACAATTATGGAGGGAATTTTTTAGCGGAGCTAAAAAATTCCTTTTATTTTATAAAAGATTAAAAGATTAAACTCATTGAGTCTTTGTTTTTTAGCTTAATATAAGATTTTCTGACCAAAGGGAAGAAAATCATCCTTAATTGTGCATTGTAAATTGTGCATTGTGCATTGAATTAAGTAGGCATATACTTTGACTTGAGATTCCTAATCCATTTCCTGTGAATCCAAGACCTTCTTCAGTAGTTGCTTTAATATTAATTTGATTGATATTTATTTTAAGTGAATTAGAGATGTTTATACGCATTGTGTCTATATGAGGTGCCATTTTAGGCTTTTGAGCAATGATAGTAGCATCTATATTTACTATTTCAAAATTATTTTTTTTAAGTAAAATTTGTACATGTTCTAATAATTTGATTGAAGATATGCCTTTATATTTATTATCAGTATCAGGAAAATGTTTTCCTATATCCCCCAAGGCAGCAGCACCCAGTAAGCTATCCATTATAGCATGTATTAGCACATCGGCATCTGAATGACCGAGTAGTCCTTTTTCAAAAGGGATGTCAACTCCTCCGAGTATTAATTTTCTGTTTTCAACAAGTTTATGAACGTCGTAACCCATACCTATTCTCATTTTGATTCCTCCTAGATATAAAATATAGCTATATATAGAAGTATATCACACATTTAAAAAAGATAGAGTGAAGAGAGCAATTTGTAGAGCTTATTAGTGGATGACTTTCTTATTATTAGGAAGTTTTTTATTGCTTAAAGATTCTCCGAGGTACGAGGAGAATTATCTATAAATTAAAATAAAATTAAAGATAAATCAAAAAATAACATTTTATCCACAGGCTGTTGATGCTGTGGATAAAAAAATGTACTTAAATGTGCATTTTAGGACAAGCAGTTATGAAAATAAGACAAATTATGTAGAATTACTTGTTATTAGTAGTATAATTAACACATAATTAACAACTTATACACAGGCTGTCTGTGGACAATGTGGATAACTTGTAATATATTTATTAATATATAATAAAAGTAGGAGGTAAAAATGCGATATTTTTTAGTAATTATAATGATTTTATTGGTTATTGTAGTATACTATTTCGTCAATTACTATTTTAAAGAATCAGTAAAAATGAAAGTAGTTGATTATTCCAAATTATATAATAAATATTCCTCTGAAGGATTATTTAATAAGGATTACTATGAAGGTTTAAAAAAAGAAAAAATTGAAATTTTATCAGAGGATGGTTTTAGAATAAAAGGAATATATATTGAAGGCCAAAGTGAAGATAAGAGAACAATAATTTTTGTACACGGAATTACTGCTAATTTGAGTACATCGATAAAATTTATAGAAATGTTTCATAGTAAAGGGTGGAATGTTTTACTGTATGACCAAAGAAGACATGGAGAAAGTGAAGGAAACTATTCTACTTATGGATTTTATGAAAAGTTTGATTTAAATAAGTGGGTTCAATGGATAATTGAAAAAAATGGACAAGACTCTTTATTAGGGTTGCATGGAGTATCTATGGGTGCTGCAACAGTGCTTCAATATAATAGTATAAATAAATATGTTGATTTTATAATATCAGATTGTGGCTTTTCCGATTTAGATGAACAATTTAGGATAAGCATGAAGAAAGCCTTGAGTGTTTTATTGTTACCAGTGTATACATTTGCTAAAATAAGAATTTTAAGAAAAGCTAAATTTTCAGTGGATAAAGTTAAACCTATAGAAGACATAAAGACTTCAGATATCCCTATTTTATTTATCCATGGCAAAGAAGACAAATATGTACCCACATATATGAGTGAGAAAATGTACCAGGCTAAAAAAAATAATAAAGCTATTTATTTAGTAGATGGTGCAAAACACGCAGTGGCTTTTGATGTTGATAAAGAAAGATATGAGAAAGAAATATTTAGGTTTATTTATCATTATTTTCCTGAAATAAAGAAATAGTAAAAATAAAAAAAAGTAGCTGAGCTACTTTATAAATTATATTTTTTCTTCTTCAATTTCAATTGCATCTTGAGTATTAGGCGTTTCGATGTTTTTTAACTCGTCAATTTCAGAATTTAATTTAGATATATTTTCATTTAAAGTTACTTTTTCATTCTCTAATTGTGTAATTTGTTTAGTTGCTTTTTTTAGATTACCTCTTATTTTTAATTCTCTGTAAAATCCAAGAATTGCAAATATTATTGCTCCTGCAACAGCAGAAATAAAAATAACGAGAGCTTGTGAAACTTCTACATTAGCAAATAAAAAATTTACATTAACTGCTGTCGCATTTTGAAGAGCAAATATTGTTACTAGAATTGCGAATAATAGGGAAAAAATGAATCCTATTTGCATTGATTTACCACCTCTCACATGAATAGTATACTGTATTTATTATATATTATTCTTTATAAATGTAGAAAATCCTCTAAATTTAGCAAAAAATATATTAAATTTGTTGCTAATATATACTTGCAATAAGATTAGTTTTTCATTATAATTATACATAAATTAAATAAACGAAAAGCTTTGAAAGGTAGTAGTAAATAATAAAATGTTTATAGAGAGCTAATGTTTGGTGTAAGTTAGTAGCATTTTTCATTGAATCCGACCTAGAGCAATGTGAGGGTAATAAACTCATATCGGTTATCCGTTATCCGTAGAGGCTATGATTAGCAAAATAAGGTGGTACCACGTAGAAATATCTCCGTCCTTGTCTTTTAGACATGGGCGGATTTTTTTATTTAAATATAGTGTGAAGTGTGAAATGATGGATGATTTTCTCATTCTTCGAAAATCTTTTAATTAAATAGTCGATTTTGCTACGCAAAATCATCCTTAACTTCACACTACAGATTTCACACTTCACATTAGTATTGAATAAAATTTAAAAGAATAACTACACTCTTGAGTAATGTAATATTAAAAAAAGTAAAACAAAAAAGGGGGCTTTTATATGAGTAAAATACTTATGACTCCAGGACCAACTACGGTGCCAGATAGAGTTTTAAGAAAAATGAGTGAACCAGTATTACATCACAGAACTGATGAGTATAGCAAAATTTTTAGTGAAATGAGTGAAAAATTAAAATACGTATTTAGAACAAAAGGGGATGTTCTAACATTTACTTCATCTGGAACAGGTGCTATGGAAAGTTCAATTGTAAATATGTTTTCAAGAAATGATAAAGTTTTGGTTATATCTACTGGTGTATTTGGCGATAGATTTGCTAAGATTGCTGAGGCTTATGGCGTGCAGGTAGATCTCTTAAAAGTAGTATGGGGAAAAGCTGTAAGTATTGAAGAAATTAAAAAAAGATACAAAGAAGATTATAAAGGAATAATAGTAACGCATAACGAGACATCAACAGCAGTAGTTAATCCTATAAAGGAAATTGGCGATTTTATGAAAGATAAAGAAGGAGTATTGATTGTTGATTCTGTAAGTGGTCTTGGTGGTGTGGATATTAGAATGGATGAATGGAATATAGATGTTTTGATAACAGCTTCACAAAAGGCTTTAATGTCACCACCAGGGTTGGCTTTTGTAGGGGTTAGTGATAAGGCTTGGAGAAAAATAGAAACATCAGATTTACCTAAATTCTATTGGGACTATAAAGAAAACAGAAAGTTTTTACTCAAAGAAAAACCATTTAATCCATTCACACCAGCTGTTTCACTAGTGGCAGGGGTAAATGAAGCACTTTCAATGATACAAGAAGAGGGTTTAGAAAATGTACTTTTAAGGCATGAGATATATGCGAATAGAGTAAGAAACTGGGCAAAATCTAAGGGCCTAGTAGTATTTGGAGAAGAAAGTTGCAAATCAAACAATGTAACACCTATTATGACAGATAGAGCTAACGAAATAAAGAAGAAAATGTCAAAAGAATTTAATATAGAAATTGCAGGTGCAAAAGGCGAACTTAGCGGAAAAATGATAAGAATAGGTCATATGGGGTATGTTACAGAAGAGATGATTACGAGAACTATTGATTCACTAGACAAATGTTTCTTTTAAAACAAGAGTGCAATGATTTTTTAAATGTTCAATTAGCAATGTGCAATTAGCAATTAAGAATGATTTTGCTGCGCAAAATCTTTTAATAAACTTAATAATTAAAGATTTTCTAACCAAAGGGAAGAAAATCAACATCAATTGCAAATTGCAAATTGCAAATTATCTTTTGAAAAGCAATGTGCATTATCAATTATGTAATGAAGCAAATAATAAGATATAGAATTTAAATAAAGCAACAGAAGATTTTGTTTTAGATTAAAATTTTCTGACGTAAGGAAGAAAATTATCATTAATTGTGCATTGTGCATTGTGCATTGTGCATTATCTTTTAAAAGGGGGCATTAACATGGCAAAGGTAATTATTGCAGAGAAAATTGATGATTTAGGTATTGAGATGTTAAAGAAAGAATTTGATGTAGATGTTTGTATAGGAATAAGTAGAGAGGATTTGTTAGAGAAAATTCATGAATATGATGCTCTAATTGTGAGAAGTGCTACTAAGGTTAATGAAGAACTTTTAGAAAAAGGTGTAAAATTAAAAATAGTGGGAAGAGCAGGAAATGGAACAGACAATATAGATATTCCAGCAGCTACTAAAAAAGGAGTAATTATTGCAAATACACCTGATAGTAATAGTATTTCAGCATGTGAGTTAACTATAGGGCTAATGCTTGCTCAAGCTAGAGATATTGCTAGTGCAGATTTATCTTTAAAAGAATGTAAGTGGGAAAGAAATTCTTTTGAAGGAACAGAACTATTTAATAAAACTTTAGGAATTATAGGTCTTGGTAGAATTGGTTCATTAGTAGCTAGGAGAATGAAAGCTTTCGGAATGAATATAATAGGCTATGATCCGTATATTTCTCAAGATAGATTTGATAGATTTGATGTTCAGAAAAAAAATACATTAGAAGACTTATTAAAAGAGTCAGATTTTATTACGATTCATACACCTAGAACTGAAGAAACTATTGGAATGATAAGCTATAAAGAATTTGAAATAATGAAACCTAATGCAAGACTTACAAATGTTGCAAGAGGAAGAATTGTTGATGAAGAAGCCTTATATTATGCACTTAAAAATAATAAAATTGCCAGTGCTGGTTTAGATGTACATGAAAAAGAACCTAGAGGAAATTCTCCATTAAATGAATTATGTAATATTATAGTTACTCCTCATATTGGAGCTAATACTGTTGATGCACAACAAAATGTAGGCGAATCTATTGCAAGTCAAGTTATTAGTGGATTAAATGGGCAAATAGTTTTAAATGCAGTCAATCTTCCAGGAGTACATTTAGATGAGTTTGAAGCGATAAAACCTTACCTTAGAATGATGGAGAGGTTAGGAAAATTATATTATCAATTAAATAAAGAATCAGTAAAATATGTAGAGGTTACATACTGGGGAGATATTGCAAAAGCTGACACAGGACTAGTTAGTATAGCATTTTTAAAGGGTTTACTAGAACCTATTATGGGGGCATCTATTAATTATATTAATGCGAATATTTCAGCAGAAGCAGCTGGAATTGGAATTAGCTATAAGAAAATAAAAGAAAGTCATAAGAATTTTTCTAATCTAGTGGAGATTAAAATAATTAATAATAAAATGGAAGAGTTTACTATGTCAGGTGCTGTATCAACTAATGCAGAGGGTAAGTTAGTTAATTTGAATGGATATGAGGTTGATGTTAAATTGAGTAGATATATGTTATTTATTCAAAATAATGATGTGCCAGGGGTAATAGGGAGTGTAGGAACATTGATTGGTACATGTGGAATAAATGTAGCTACAATGCAAGTGGGTAGAGTGGTAAAAGGAGATAAAGCACTAATGCTTTTAAATATTGACGATGTAATTACAAAAGAAAATATTGCTAAGTTTAATGAAGTAAATGATATTATATGGGCAAAATCAGTAACTTTATAGGAGGAATAATTATGGCTATTATAAAAAGTTTTAAGGGAGTTCGTCCTAAAAAAGAATTAGCAGAAAAGGTAGCTGCATTGCCATATGATGTAATGAATAGTGATGAAGCAAGAGAAGTAGTTAAAAATAATCCATACTCTTTTCTGCATGTAGACAAAGCAGAAATTGATTTAGATGAGAATGTTAATTCTTATGATGAAAAGGTATATTTAAAAGCTAAAGAAAATTTAAATAATATGATAAATAAAAATATATTAAAAGAAGATACGGAATCAAGTTTATATGTATATAGATTAGTGATGAATGGTAGAAAACAAACAGGTTTAGTTTGCTGCTCTTCTGTAGATGATTATTTAAATAATATAGTAAAAAAACATGAACATACTAGAGAAGTTAAAGAAAATGATAGGATAAAGCATGTTAAATATTGTGAAGCTCAAACAGGACCTATATTCTTAACTTACAGGAATAAAGCTAATATAACAAGTATCATTGAAGAATGGACGGTTAACAATGCGCCTGATGTGAACTTTAAGGCTGAAGATGGAATTGAACATATTGCTTGGGAAATAAATGATGAGAAAATAATTTCATCTATAGTTAGCATGTTTAATGAAGTAGATTCATTATATATAGCAGATGGGCATCATAGATGTGCCTCTGCTGCAAAGGTTGCTTTAATGAGAAGGGAAGAATTAAAGGGATATACAGGAGAAGAAGAATTCAATTATTTTCTTTCAGTAATTTTCCCTGATGATGAATTATATATAATGGATTATAATCGAGTAGTATCTGATTTAAATGGTTTAAGTAAAATAGAATTTTTAAGTAGAATAGAAGGAAAATTTGATATTCAAAAAAATAGTGAAATGTATAAACCTTCTAATAAGGGCTGTTTTGGAATGTACTTAGAAGGAGAATGGTATAAATTAAAGGCAAAAAATGGATCATACGATTCTAACGATGAAGTTGCATCACTAGATGTTTCAATTTTACAAGAAAATTTATTACATCCTATACTGGGAATAGAAGATCCAAGAAAGGACGATAGGATAGATTTTGTTGGAGGAATTAGAGGGCTTGAAGAATTAGTTAAAAGAGTAGAAGGTGGAATGAAAGTAGCTTTTTCAATGTATCCTACAAGCATAAAAGAATTGATGGATATTGCAGATAAAAATGATGTTATGCCACCAAAATCAACTTGGTTTGAACCTAAGTTAAGAAGTGGTTTGTTTATTCATAACATTTAGTGTCTATAACCTACGATATTAATAGAAAAGAGATATTCTAGTTAAGCTAGAATATCTCTTTTTTTATGCATATTTTTAACATTATAAAAATTAAGTAATTTAAATAGCAGTAATATTTTAAAATATAGACTTATTATATAATAATAGCAAATCATAAAGAAATCCCGGCATAAACAGAGAAATTGGTAAAAAAAAGAATATAGTTTAGTGATAAATTTAATTATAAGAAAAAATTAATTAAATATTAATAAAATTATTGAAATTAACTTTGTTTTGTTGTAAAATTATTTTAACGAGGTGATAACATTGAATAGAAAATTTAATTTTATTAAAATATTAATTATAGCATTAGTAATTGTTTTGATTTCCAGCGTGGGATTTGTATCTGCCATTGATAAAGCATATCTTGCAGATAGATATGATGTGTCAAATGTTAAGTCATGGAAAATAACTTTTTCAGAGGGACTTGATAGGGAAACAATTGAAGGAAATATTAAAGTAGTTAATAGTGAAGGACAACAAATAGATGTTAAATTTACTTTATTAGAAGATAGTAAAACTTTAGTAATAGACCCTCCAGCAAAAGGGTACAAGCCTAATAGTGTATATTATTTGAAGTTGAATGCAAATGTAAAGTCAGTTAATGGAAAAAAATTAGAAGAAGAAATGACTATGAAGTTTGTACCTTCAAATAATTATAATGATGCTACTAATGATGAAAATTTGCCAATGGTTCAAAAAGTTAATACAAGTCAAAGTCCTGTAATTGCAAATAGTAATATTGATTTCAATATTACTTCAAATACAGATGCCAGTGTTCAATATAGGGTTTATATATTTAAATATCCTAATAATTATTACGATGCTCCTAACCAATATACATCTACAAATTATAGTGAGCTTACAGCTGGATTTACAGGTGCTACAAGTGGGACAAGCAGTTATAAATTTTCTGTTGAAAGTGGTTTATCTACAGGTAAATATCAAGCTGTAGTATATGTAAGAAGAGCTAATGAGGAAGGTTCTCATAAAAATGAATTAACTGATTACGATAATTATTATACATATTATTTTAATGTATTAGATAAAAATATTATAGCTACACCTAATGCAAATGAAACAATTACTTATACTAATTATACAAAAACTTTAGAAGAAGCAGCAGTAAACCAGTTTTCAAGTGGATTACCTGTTAATGATCATGGTAGCACATGGGTTAGAGCTAGTAAGGAAATTATAAAGTACTATATGAATCCAAGTAATTTTATTGATGATTATGGTAAATATCAATTTTTAGATCTTCATTACATGGAAGGTGTTACTGTAGAAGATTTAAATGGTATTCTCGCAGGAAAAGGTGTTTTAGAAGGAAAAGGTGAAGTATTTTTAAATGCAGCAAAAGATAATAATATAAATCCTATATATTTAATTTCTCATTCATTACTTGAGACAAACAATGGTAAATCTGTTTTAGTAAGCGGTATAGAAGTATCAGAGGTTGATGGTAATGCAGTTGAAGCAAAGGTAGCATATAATGCATTTGCAGTACATGCCTATGATGATAATCCAAACAAATATGGTTCAGAATATGCTTATCAGCAAGGATGGTTTACTGTAGATGATGCTATTAAAGGTGGAGCAGCTTATATAGGAAGTGGATACATTAATAATGCAAAATATAATCAAAATACTATTTATAAAATGAGATATAACATAGAAACTAGTTGGCATCAATATGCTACAGATATAGGATGGGCATATAAACAAATTAAAAATATAAAAACATTAATGGACAGTTGTACTGGAGCAAAACCAGTATTTGAAATACCAGTCTTTAAATAATAATAATGTGCAATTAGCAATTAGCAATTTGCAATTTAAGATGATTTTCTTCGTTCCTCAGAAAATCTTTGAATTAATAAAAAGAGTTCGCTTAGGCGAACTCTTTTTACTTTAAAATTTTTAATAAATTAAAAGCTTCTCGACCAAAGGGAGAGAAGCATCCACAATTGCATATTGCACATTGAAAATTATCTTTTAAAAGGCATTGCAAATTATCATTTTCCATTATCATTTATAGTATAACTAAAATCTTCTTCATCCATATATTTTTTGAATGCATTTATATTAACGGTAGAATTCGAGCTGTCACTTAACAAGATAAGAACATTACTTTTATTGGTAATATACTCGTTTTCTTTACAATATTCTACTAAAGAAATAAGTGCATCATTTATGTTTTCTAAGAAAGCTTGATTATCATTAGCAATTTGCAAACTAGCTTTAGAATAGCCTTCTACTTTAGTAACCTTGTTATATTTATTTACTTTTAATACAATTTTGTTAGGTGTTGAAATAATAACTGTAGATGTTGCTTTTAGATTGGAATGAATAAAAAAGATTGTCCAAATAATTATTGATAAAGAGATTAAGATTAATAGGCCTATATTTTTTAGACTGAAAGTTTTTTTAGGTTTTTTTTTATTTTTTTTATTGTAATACATTTCCATTTTTTCTTCTAATGATATTACTTTATTATTATTTTGTTTCATAAAATACCCCACTTTTGAAAGATTATTATGTTCAAGTCTGCTATAATAAAATTATCATTCTATATCATTAAAAAGTCAATAAATAGTTTTTGTGAAGGAGAATATAATGGATAAATTAAATTCTATAGAAGATATTAATAGAGTAATTACAAATGGTAAAATAGTAGTTATATATGTCACATCATCTAAATGTAGTGTTTGTAGTGTTATAAAACCTAAATTAGATGATATAATTAATACTATGCCAAAAATTGAAGGTTATGAAATATCAATAGATGAGGTAAGTACTATTGCAGGAGAATTATCAATTTTTACACTTCCGGCTATTTTGGTTTTTATAGAAGGGCAAGAAGTAATTAGAGAAGCTAGATTTATAAGTTTAGATATTTTAGAGGCAAAATTGAAAAGATATTATGAAATGTTATACTAAAAAATATTTATTTGAGGTGTTATTATGGATAATGAAGAGGTGTATGTGAAAATATTTAAAGCATTAGCTCATCCTATAAGAATTAACATAATTAAAATGCTTAAGGATGGTTCAAGATGTGTTTGTGAACTAAATGAGTTAGTTGAATATAGCCAATCAAATTTATCTCAGCATTTGAAAATATTAAAAGATGTAGGAATATTAAAAGCACATAAAGAAGGATTAAAAATAATTTATTGTATAAAAGATGAGAGATGTATTGAACTTTTAGATTTAGCGCAGCAAATGACAATGGATAGGATAAAAGCCTTAAATAAAAACATATAACCGAGTAATATTACTCGGTTATATTAATATTTGATATTATTTCATCATACTATAATAGTGTTTTTTCTCTATTACTACTGGGTGCTCAAAATCACCTTTAAGTTCTTTGTTTTTGTCAATAATTACATTTTTATCAATAATAACATTTTCTAGTTTTGCGCCTTCTTTTATTGTACAGTTCTGCATAATAATACAATTTTTAATCTGTGCTCCTTTTTCAACAACACAACGTCTATGTAGAACACTATTCTGCACAGTACCTTCTATTACACAACCATTGGCAACCATTGAATTATTTACTGAGGAAGAATTACCATACCTTGTTGGAGGAGCATCTTTCACTTTGGTCCATATAGTTCTTTCTGCGAAGAACAATTCTTTGTTTATTCTAGGTTTAAGCATATCCATATTTATTTTATAGAAATTAGTTAGAGAATTAACACATTCTAAATATCCTTCAAAACTATATGAGTTTACAGATAAGTTAGATACATTTAAATAGATATATTCTCTTATGGAATTATAATATCCTGTAGAAATACAAGTACTTAACATATCTAAAAGGCATTCTTTTTTTATTATCATCATATTCATTGAAATATTTAAATTTTCAATGGTTCCAATATTTCTTCCAACACTCAAAACAGTTCCATCTTCATCTAGGTTTAGAGTATTGCAATCAAGAAATTGATTTTTCCCATCGCATATTTTTTTATAAATCATTGTAATATCTTTCCCAGATTTTTCATGAAATTCTATGGCTTTTTTATAATCTAAGTTACATATCATATTAGAAAAAGAATAGATAACCTGATTCTGCTTACTTCTATAAAAATACTCTAGATTATTTTTCATCATTTGTATATCATTTCGTTTAGATGATCCATCATTAGAATTGAAAAGAAAAAGTCCGTTAAGTCTTCTATCCAAATCAAAATCTTTGCCTGAACCTAAATGGTCCATTAGAGATCTGGAATTACTACTTGTAAAGATACCAACGTTTTTTATTCCTGCATTAACCATATTAGAAAGAGCAAAATCAATGATTCTATACCTTCCACCTATAGGTATTGATGCTAAAGGCCTTGATCTTGTTAAGTTTTTTAAGTTTGAATCATCTTCAATAAGACTAATGATGCCCATATAATCTTTTATCATAGTATCACCTCCAGTAAATTATTTTATTATTGAATTTGATTTGATTTCTTCATTATCTGCAATAACAGTTATATCCTCAGAATTACCAATTACACTATTTTTTCGTATGGTAACATCATTACTAATAATGGCTTTTCTGATAATTACATTATCACCAATTCTAGTATTTGACATTATTACAGAGTCTTCAATTATAGTGTTTTTACCTACATGGACGCCAGGGAAAAGAACAGACCTTGAAACATCACCAAAAACTGTGCACCCTTCAACTAATAAAGAATCCTTTATTTTTGCGTTTGGTCCAATATATTGAGGTGGTTTGTTTGGATTAACAGTATATATTTTCCAATCCTTATCATAAATATTTAATTTATTTTCTGGGTCTATTAAATCCATATTAGCTTCCCAATAGCTTTCAAGAGTCCCTACATCTTTCCAATATCCTTTAAAAGGATACGCATATAGTTTGTTTTCGTCGGCTAATAATTTTGGAATAATATTTTTGCCAAAATCATGACTTGAATTTTTATCTTTTGCATCGTTAATTAGGTATTTCCTTAGAATTTTCCAATTAAAAATATAAATACCCATTGAGGCATTAGTACTTTTAGGATTGGCTGGTTTTTCTTCGAATTCATAAATTGTATTGTCCTCATTGGCATTCATTATACCGAATCTTGAAGCTTCTTCTAAAGTTACTTGAATAACAGCTATTGTTGCAGCAGCTTCTTTTTCTTTATGGTATTTTAACATTTTGGAATAATCCATTTTATAAATATGATCTCCAGATAGAACAAAAATATATTCAGGATCAAAAGTATCTACATAATTAATATTCTGGTATATAGCATCTGCCGTTCCACTATACCAATAACCACCATCTTGTTTCATGTGGGGTGGTAGAGAACTAATCCCCCCATTATTTCTGTCTAAGTCCCATGGAGTTCCAATACCTAAATGGGTATTTAAAGTATGAGGTTGATATTGAGTTAAAATTCCAATTGTATCAATACCAGAATTAGAACAATTACTAAGAGTGAAATCTATAATTCTATATTTTCCACCAAAAGGGACAGCAGGTTTTGCATTTGTTGTTGTTAAAGATTTTAATCTAGAGCCTTGTCCACCTGCTAATATCATAGCCATTGTTTCTTTTTTTAGCATTCAGTTCACCATCCTTTTCTGTTGAATTAAATATTTTATTTAGCTAAAATCATTCATACTACTATATTACAATATTTAGTAAAATCATTCAACAAAATAGTAAAAATATGTATGCTAATTCATAAAAAAATATCACTCTATACATGAAAGAATTATAATAACTAAGTTGAATGAAGAGTATTAAATAATTTATTAAACGTTTACACAAATAAAATAATTATACCTATAATTATTTTATCATACCTAAGTAATTATTTATATCTATTATAGCTATAAAAATAATAAAAATAACAATAATATAATATAGAGTGTTTTATTAATTTATTTAAAGAATGGAGAGTAGATATGAGTAGAAAATTAATTATAGTAGTGGAATTAGTAATTATTAGTTCATTAATTTCGGCATGTATGGGTGAAAAAGTTAATATGTCTTTAAAATTGAAAAAAGGGGATAGGTTTTCGATAGAATATTTAAGTGAAGAAGAAATTGATAATAGCATTAAAGAAATAATTAATTTTAGTAAGTTAAAAAAAGAGATTAAATATAATTGCGAAGTGGTAGATATAGATGATAATAAAAACAGTAAAATAAATGTAAAGTTTGATGAAGTTTCTTTTTATTTATTATCAAATGATGGAAATAGCATAGAATATACTTCCCAATTGATAGAACAACAGGATAATTTATTGTTTGCATTTTTTTCTTCCTTAATAGATAAATCTTTTGAGGTTTACATAGGAGAAAACGGTAAGGTAGATAAGATAATTGGATTAGATAAAATAATTGAAGATGGATTCGCAATGATAAATACTGAGGTAATTAATAATTTTGAACAATATAAACAGATTATTTCAAAGGAATTTAGTAGTGAAAGCATGAAAACAAACTTAAATAGTATGAATTCATTTTATAATAGTGAGAACTTAAAAGTAGGATCTAGTTTTGAAAAAGAAAGTGATTTGAAAATAATAGTACATTTAATGTCTAATAATAAGTATGAATTAGAAGATGTTTCTGATAATAGTGCTAAGATAAAGTTGAGTAGTATCATAAAAACCAAGCCTGAAAATGATACGATCGTAGTAGGGGAAAATAATTATGCAGTAGATATTGAAGGAGAGCAAAATGGGTTTATAGTATTAGATAAAGATTCATCATTGATGAAAGAATATAATACAAATTATGAACTAACAGGAATGATTAAAATTACATCTGGAAATCCAGAAAAGGGAGCAAGAGAAATACCATTAGTTATAAAAGGAAAGACAGAGGTTATAATCAGAAAATAGAATATTACCAACATATTGATTAGATATAATAGAATATTGTCATGAATTAAATTATAATTAACTTAGATTATGATTTAACATAATATGTTTTGAGGAGGAAATTATATGATAAAAGTTACTGAACGATTTTTAGAATATGTAAAACATAATACTAAGTCGGATGATGAATCAGAAACGGTTCCATCAACTAGTGTACAGTTGGAATTTGCCAAATTTCTTAATGAGGAATTACAAAGTTTAGGTATGGAAAATATTTCTTTGGATGATAAGGGGTATCTTATGGCAGAGTTACCTTCAAATACAAAAAAGAAAATACCAACAGTAGGATTTATTGCACATATGGATACATCACCTGATATTTCTGGCGAAGGAGTTAAACCTAAAATTGTTAAAAATTATGATGGAAAAGATATAATTCTTAATGAAGAAAATAATATAGTGCTATCTCCAAAAGATTTTCCGGAAATAAAAAAATATATAGGTCAGGATTTAATTACTACAGATGGAAATACTTTATTAGGAGCCGATGATAAGGCAGGAATAGCAGAAATTATTACTGCAATGGAATTTTTGATGGAGAATCCTGATATAGAACATGGATGCATAAAAATAGGATTTACTCCTGACGAGGAAATTGGTAGGGGTGCAGATTATTTTGATGTTGAAAAATTTAGAGCAGATTTTGCCTATACAATGGACGGTGGGGAAATTGGCGAATTAGAATATGAAAATTTTAATGCAGCAAGGGCAGATATTAATATAAAAGGAAGAAATGTTCATCCAGGAACCGCTAAAAATAAGATGATAAATTCAATTTCTATAGGCAATGAATTAGTAGGGTTACTTCCTAAAGAGCAAGTCCCAGAAAAAACAGAAGGATATGAGGGCTTTTATTTATTAATGGGCTTTGAAGGAACAGTAGAGAACACAAAGCTTAAATTTATAATAAGAGACCATGATAGGGAAAAATTTGAAAACAAGAAAAAGATAATGAAAGATATCGAAGTAAAACTAAATAATAAATATGGAAAAGATACTGTTGAAATACAAATAAAAGATCAATATTATAACATGAAGGAAAAGTTAGAGCCTGTAATGCATATTGTAGAGGCAGCTTCTGAAGCAATGAAGACTTCAGGTGTAACTCCACTAATTCAGCCTATTAGAGGTGGAACTGACGGAGCTAGACTATCCTTTATGGGTCTACCTACTCCTAATATTTTCACAGGTGGTCATAATTTTCATGGAAGATATGAATATATACCTATAAATTCTATGGAAAAAGCAGTAGAGGTAATTATAAACATAGTTAAATATTATAGTAATAAGTAAAACTCATTTTATTAATTATCAATTAGCAATTTGCAATTAGCAATTAATGATGATTCTCTTCATGCCTCAGAGAATCTAAAATAAAAAAATTTTAAGCTCTATTAAAGCATAGAAATATGTTTTGATAGGGCTTTTTATTATAGAATTATTGAGTTGTAAAGTATTGTTATATTAATAAAAATTATTATTTAATGTGTGAAATGTGGAATGTGAAGTGTGAAGTTAAGGATGATTTTGCTACGCAAAATTTTTGAATTAATTTAATAGAAAAGATTTTCTGATCAAAGGGAAGAAAATCAACAACAATTGCAAATTGATTATAAAAATAACTTATTAATAAAATGAATTGTACAAACATAGATATATATAAATAATAAGGAATAAAAAGAGGTAAGAAATGATTAATTTTATTTGGTTTTTCTTAATAGCTGTAGGGATTGTTATTGGACTAGCTACAGGAAATGGTGAAATAATATCAAAGTCAGTTATTACAGCTACAGAAGATTCTGTTCAATTAATAATAGGGCTTATAGGTATAATGTGTCTCTGGAGTGGAATAATGAAAATTGCTCAAAAGAGTGGAATTACAGATAAATTAGCAAAAATACTTAGCCCAATACTTAAATTAATATTTACAGATATGCCGCCTAAAGCTATGAGTAGTGTTCTTTTAAATCTTACTTCCAATATGTTAGGTTTATCTAATGCAGCAACTCCATTTGGTGTTAAAGCTATGGAAGAAATGCAGAGGGAAAATAAAGATAAAGAAAGAGCAACAAATGATATGGCTCTATTTTTAGTTTTAAATGCAGCCTGTATACAGCTTATTCCTACATCAGTTATTTCTATGCGTGCTGCCTGCGGTTCAGAAAATCCTGGAGTAATAATAATACCAGCAACAATAGCGACGGGTTTTGCAGCTGTAATGGGGGTTGTTTATTGTAAGATACTTCAAAGATTTTTTTAATGTGCAATTTGCAATTAGCAATTTTTAATTAAGGAAGATTTTGCATAGCAAAATCTTTGATTTAATAAAAAATAAAGATTCTCGACCAAAGGTAGAGAATTATCAATAATTGCACATTGCACATTGCTAATTGCAAATTAGTATTTAGTTGTGTATTGTGCATTGATAAGAGGTGTTAGTATGAAATACATAGTAATTTCTATTATCCCTCTTCTAATCCTAGGAATTGTTTCTTATGGAATAGTAAAGGGAGTTAAAGTGTATGAATGCTTTATTGAAGGGGCTAAAGAAGGGCTCGTTTTATGTTTTAATATTTATCCATATTTGCTGGCAATGTTACTTGCTGTAGGTATATTTAGAGATTCTGGAGGACTTCATTTTTTTATAAATCTAGTTAAACCCTTGGTAAGCATTATAGGGTTACCACCGGAAGTTGTCCCTCTAGTTATGATAAAACCTCTTTCAGGAAGTGGCGCTCAAGGTGTATTCTTATCTATTTTAAAAGATTATGGAGCAGATAGTTATATAGGACTTGTAGCATCAATTATTATAGGTACAACAGAAACAATTTTTTATACCCTTACAGTATATTTTGGGGCTATAAATATAAAAAGAATTCGGCATACATTATGGGCAGCTATACTTGCAGATATAACTGCTGTTATTGCGGCTGTGACTATTTCTAGGATGTTCTTTTTGAAATAGACTAATTAAAAAAATGCACAATGCACAATTAAGGATGACTTCTTCATTCTTCTGAAGTCTTTAAATTAATTAAAGATTCTCCGAGGTACGAGGAGAATCATCATTAATTGCAAATTGCAAATTGAACATTGAAAATTAATAAAGAAGGAATACTTTATATAAAAACATAACTTTTGCTTATCAACAACTCTTTAAAACATAGCTTTTGCATATCAATAAAAGCATTGAGTAGATTTAGAAGATATGGTATTATAAATTTAAGTTTATATGCATAAGAATGTATGGTTATACAATGATATATTAACTAGCAAAGGGGATGTAAAGTAATGTTTAGGATAAAAGTTCCAGCTACTACTGCAAATATGGGACCTGGATTTGATTCTTTTGGTATGGCGCTAGGAATAAGTAATGTATTTGAATTTGAGGAAATAGATAAGGGCTTTGAATTTTACATTGAAGGTAAGGAAACGGATATAGCCATTGAGGATAATCTTATTTTTAATACTTTGTTTCAAGTTCTTAATAAATATAATTATTCTTTTAGAGGAATAAAACTTAATATATCAGAATGTCCAGTTCCTTTATCTAGAGGTCTTGGTAGTAGTGCAACTTGTATAGTAGCAGCTGTGCTTGCGGCCAATATTCTAATGGATGGGAAGATGACACAAGAAGAAATCATAGAGGAAATTGTACAGGCGGAAGGTCATCCAGACAATGTAGTTCCAGCTCTTTTAGGTGGAATGGTAGTATCGATGATGGCTGACGAAAAAGTGATTTATTCAGAAGTGAAAGTGCCTGACAATATTTCTTTTGTAGTAATGATACCTAACTTTAAAACTAGTACAGAAGAAGCAAGAGAGGTTCTTCCAGAAAAATATACTAGGGAAGAGTGTGTTTATAATCATTCTAGAACTGCTATGCTAGTAAATGCTTTTAATACAGGAAAACTTGATAATTTAAGATTATTTATGATGGATAAAATTCATCAAGAATATAGAAAAAAACTGATAACTAATTCTGATTTGATATTTGAAAAATCTAAAGAATTCGGTGCTTTAGCGGAATTTGTAAGCGGTTCAGGATCGACTTTGATTTCAATAATAAAAAATGATGATTGTGATTTCATAGATAAAATGACAGAGTTCTTAAGTGGTTTAGATGATGAATGGAAGATAATTAAACTAAAACCTGATTATGAAGGAGCCACACTTTTTAAGTGTGAAGTGTGAAGTGCGTTTCTTTTAAAATCTTAGAGTGCTTCTCAAAGAGAAGAGTGTAATTTGCAATGTGCAATTTGCAATGTGCAATTTGCAATTAAGGAAGCTTCTCGACTTAGGGTCGAGAAGCTCTTGTTTTCGTTTTTAATAAATTAAAGATTCTCCGAGGAACGAGGAGAATTATCATTAATTGTGCATTGTGCATTTTCTTTTATCCTTTATCTTTTAATCAGTAGTGGCCTGATTTAAAACTCCTATTAAATATAAAGACAATAGCTATTGCTTCAAATAACCATTGTATTGCAGTTATCCACCAAACATACACAACAGGGTATTTCAGATAATAAATAAATATTATCATCAATGGTAATCTAATAAGCCAACTTGAAATAAATGATACTTTGAAGGGGCCTTTCGTGTTACCAGAACCTTTTAATGCGCCACCTAAGACCATTGATATAGCAATAGGTATTTGCTCGAGGGCAGCTACTTTTAAGCAAAGAGCACCTAATTCAATAACTTCTGTACTAGTTTTTTCTATAAATAATGATACTAAAAATCTAGGAAACAAGAAAAATAGAAGAGCACAAAATGCCATAGTTAAGACACCGAATAAGGTGGAAATATAAGAATATTCTTTTGCTTTTTTATAATTATTTTCACCAATTGCTTGTCCGGCAAGTGTTGTAGATGCTACGGCAAATCCCCAGCCAGGCATGAATGAAAGTGATTCTATCGTAGTTGCTATTTGGTTTGATGCAAAGGCAATTTTACCAGAATACATAATTATGAAAATACACAGTAACCGGCTTATATCTAAAGAAGCCTCTTGCATTGAAGACGGTATAGCTAATTTTACGACTTCTATAATATCATGCCTTTTTATCTCTTTAACTAATCTAAAATTAATTTTAATTTTGGATTTCTTTATTATATATATAGTTATGAATAAAAATCCACATATATGTGCCACTAGAGTAGCAATGGCAGCACCTTTAACTCCTAAAGTAGGAAAAACCCAAAATCCAAAGATAAGTACAACATCTAAGCTTAAGTTTATTATATTTATAATAACAGACACTATTAATGGGGTGACAGTGTTACCATATCCTCGTAGAACTCCATTTAGCATACTTGTAAGCATATTGAAAAAAAGTCCAATAGAAACAATTTTAATATATATATTTGATAAATATAGTATTTCACCAGTAGCATTAGCAAAGGTTAATATATTTTTTGAAAATAAGAATATGGATAAAGATATTATTAGAGAAATAAGTAATCCTAATATAAAACCTATAGTTGCGTATTTTTCTGCTAAATCTTTTCTTTTTTCACCAGTTTTTCTTGCAACAAGTGAAGTTATTGCAACTGATAAACCCACAGATATGAAAATATTTACAAAAGTATATAGTATCTCTGAGGATAAACCGACGGCACTTACAGCATCTTCACCACCAAAATTCCCAACCATCATTGTATCAAATACCCATATCATCATATATAAAATCATTTCACCTACAGCTGGAATTGCTAGCTTTAAAACTTCTTTGATCATTTTTTTATTAAACATTGAGTTTTCTCCTAAATTTTTATCTATACCGTTAAATATTAGTATAAAATTTGAATAATAGCAATTTATAATAAAAATGCACAATGCACAATGCACAATGCACAATGCAGTGCGTCCAGCTAAGCTGGACCATACTAACTGATGAAAGTTCA